>JAKACL010000102.1 GCA_021821425.1 Pseudomonadota bacterium | reverse complement strand
ACCCGGTGGTCTGGCTGGTCAAGGGCAAGGGCACCGTGCCCTGGGGCGAGCGGGTGCAGCTCAATTGAGCGCCGCCGGCACGCAGCCCAGCCGGGTGCGCGGCTTCCTGTTCGAGCAGCTCGACATCCGCGGCGCCTGGGTGCAGCTGGGCGATGCCTGGCAGGACATGACCGCAGGCCGCGCCTACCCCGAACCCGTGCTCGAACTGCTGGGCCAGCTGGCGGGTGTCACCACGCTGATCACCGCCAACCTCAAGCAGGCGGGGCGGATCACCTTCCAGTTGCGCGGCGAAGGCGAGGTGTCGCTGCTGGTGATGGATTGCGACGAACACTTGCGCCTGCGCGGCATGGCGCGCGCGCCGGCCGCACTGGCAGCCGGCAGCCTGCCGGAACTGCTGGGCGCGGGCGCGCTGACGCTGACGCTCGACGCTGCCGGCATGCGCCAGCCCTATCAGAGCCATGTGCCGCTGCAGGGCGAGACGCTGGCTGCGGTGTTCGAGCATTACCTGGAACAGTCCGAGCAGACGCCGACCCGGCTGTGGCTGGCGGCCAACGGCGAAACCGCTGCGGGCCTGTTTCTGCAGGCGCTGCCGGGCGCGGAGGCGCGCGACCCCGACGGCTGGAACCGGCTGCAGATCCTGGCCGACACCGTGCGCCCGGACGAATTGCTCGGTCTTGGCGCGATCAAGTTGATCGAGCGCCTGTTCCCCGAAGAGGACGTGCGCGTCTACGACCCGCGCCCGGTCCACTATCACTGCCCGTATGATCCGGCCAAGATCCATGCGATGCTGCATGGCGTGGGGCGCGCGGAATGCGAATCCATCCTCGCCGAGCAGGGCGAAATCCGGGTGCACGACGACATCTGCAACCACGAATATGTGCTCGATGCCGCCGCAGTGGCGGCCTTGTTCAAATGAAGGAGGGCGTGATGCGGACACGATGGATGGCAGTGGGACTGCTGGTGCTGGCGAGCGGCGTGCTGGCGGACGATGGCCGCTACCAGGCGCTGCCGCTGGCCGGTGCGCCCGGCGGGCAGGGCGGCGGGCGTGCGTTCATTCTGGACACCCGCGAGGGCCATGTCTGGATCTGGAGCGAGAACGAGCCGATCGTCGCGGCAGACGGCAGCCGGCGCTATGGCGCGGGCTTCATCTATCAGGGCACGCTGCGGCCCGGCAGCCGGCCGGGTGAACTGGTCCAGCCGCAGCCTCGCTGACGGCGGGATCCGGCCCGGTTTTTTTTTTAAAGACATGGCCGGATCGGGCCGATACGTGCTCATCCCGACGCGTGAATGAACCGACCATGACCGAAACCGCAGCGCCGCCCGCCTCGCCGCCCCCCGCGCGCCAGAAAATTCGTCTGGGCGACCTGCTCGTCGAGCAGAAGGTGATTTCCGCGGCCGACCTGGACATCGCGCTGGCGGCGCAGAAGAAAAGCGGACGCCGGCTCGGCCGCATCATTGTCGAAAGCGGGCTGGCGGGGGAGAACGACATCGCGCAGGCGCTGGCGCGGCAATTGCACCTTTCTTTCATCGATCTGCGGAAATTCAGCCCCGAAGCGTCCGTGTTGCAGTTGTTGCCGGAAACGCAGGCGCGCCGCTTCCGGGCGATACCGTTGGCGCGACGCGACGGCAGCGTGTTCGTCGGCATGGCCGACCCGACCGATCTGTCTGCCTACGACGAAATCGCCCGGCTGATCCACGAGAGCATCCAGCTGGCCGTGGTCGCCGAAGGCGATCTGCTGGCGGCGATCGACCGCATCTACCGCCGCACCGACGACATCCACGGGCTGACCGAAGAGCTCGCGCGCGACATGGGCGAGAACGAGGCCAGCATCATCGGCCTGGAGGCGCTGGGCGAAGGCCAGACCGATGCGCCGGTGGTGCGGCTGCTGCAAACGCTGTTCGAGGATGCGCTGCAGGTGGGCGCATCCGACGTCCATATCGAGCCGCAGGAAAAGCACCTCGCCATCCGCTTCCGCATTGACGGCGTGCTGCATGCGCAGACGCAGGCCGACCTCAAGATCGCGCCGGCGCTGGCCTTGCGCCTGAAGATCGTGTCCGGACTGGATATCTCCGAAAAGCGTCTGCCGCAGGATGGCCGCTTTGCGGTCAAGGTGCGCGGCCGCACCGTCGACGTGCGCCTGTCCACCATGCCGACGCAATACGGCGAATCGGTGGTGATGCGGCTGTTGAGCCAGGGCGACAACCTCGTCACCCTCGACAACCTGGGGATGCCGCCGGCAATGCTCGAGCGCTTCCGCGCCATCCTGCATCGCCCCAACGGCCTGGTGCTGGTCACCGGCCCCACCGGCAGCGGCAAGACCACCACGCTGTATGCCGCGCTGGGCGAGCTCAACGATCCCGGCACGAAGATCATCACGGTCGAAGACCCGGTCGAATACCGACTGCCCGGCGTCAATCAGGTGCAGGCCAACGAAAAGATCGACCTCAGCTTCGCCCGCGTGTTGCGCGCCATCCTGCGGCAAGATCCGGACGTGATTCTGGTCGGCGAGATGCGCGACGCAGACACCGCTCAGGTGGCGCTCCGGGCGGCGATGACCGGCCACCTGGTGCTGTCCACGCTGCACACCAACGACGCCGCCTCCACCCCGGTGCGCCTGCTCGACATGGGCGTGCCCGCCTTCATGGTGGCGACCTCGGTGCAGGGCGTGCTGGCGCAGCGGCTGGTGCGCAAGGTGTGCGGCCATTGCAAGGCCCCGCATGTCGTGACGCCGCAGGAACGGGTCTGGCTCGGCCGGGCGCAGGCCGAGGCCCCTATGGAAGACAGCTATGTCGCGGGGGCGGGTTGCGACCGCTGTCATGGCACCGGGTATTCCGGGCGGCGCGCCGTCCATGAACTGCTCGAAATCAATGCCGCGCTGGCGGAAAGCCTGGCCCGCAAGAATCCCGCCGAATTCGTCGCTGCCGCGCGCGCGGCCCTGGCCGGCCACACCCTGCGGGATCAGACCATTGCGCTGGCACGGGCCGGGGTGACTTCGCTGGCCGAGGCGATGCGCGCAAGCGCCCAGGACGAAACCAGCTGATGCTGCGCTTTGCCTACACCGGCCGCACCCAGAGCGGCGACAAGACCCAGGGCTTCCTCGAGGCGGACAACGCGGCCGCCTGTGCCAGCAGCCTGCTGAAAAACGGCATCTCGCCCATCGCCATCCATGAAACCGACCAGGCCGAGCGCCGGGGAGCGAAGCCGAAAGGTTCAGGCCTGTTCGCGCCCGCCGTCAAACCCATCGACGTGCAGCTGTTCTCGCGCCAACTCTATACGCTGATGCGCGCCGGCGTGCCCATCCTGCGCTCGCTGACCGGCCTGATCGAATCGACGACCAATGCCGCGTTTGCCAGCGTGATCGCCTCACTGAAGGAGTCGCTCGAAGCCGGACGCGACCTGTCGACGGCGATGCGCCAGCATCCCGGGGTCTTTTCGCCTTTCTACGTGGCGATGGTGCGGGTCGGCGAGGCGACCGGCCGTCTGGACGAGATCTTCCTGCGGATGTTCGAACATCTGGAATTCGAGCGCGAGACCCGCGCCCGCATCAAGGAGGCCCTGCGCTATCCGGGCTTCGTCCTGATTGCCATGGTGGTCGCAGTGACCGTCATCAACGTGTTCGTCATCCCCGCCTTTGCCAAGGTCTATGCCGGCCTGGGGGCCGAGCTGCCGCTGATGACGCGGATCCTCATCGAAACCTCGCGGATCACGATCGAGTATGGCTGGCTCATGCTGGCGGGTCTGGTGCTGGCCATCGTCGGATTTCGCCTGTGGCGCGCTTCCCCCGACGGGCGGCTGATCTGGGATCGCTACAAACTCAAAATCCCCCTCACCGGCTCGATCGTCCTGCGCAGCACGCTGGCCCGGTTCGCGCGCACCCTGGCGCTGTCGCTCAAAAGCGGCATTCCCGCGGCACAGGCGCTCTCGGTGGTGGCCGAAGTCACCGACAACGCCTGGATCGCCTCGCGCGTCGAGCAGATGCGCAACGGCATCGAGCGCGGCGAATCGATCCTGCGCACTGCGCAGAACGCCGCCGTGTTCAATTCGGTGGTGCTGCAGATGATCGCCGTCGGCGAGGAAACCGGCAGCATCGACGAGCTCATGCAGGAAGTCGCCGGCATGTACGAGCGCGAGGTGGACTACGAAATCAAGACCCTGGCCGCCCGCATCGAGCCGCTGATCATCGCCGCGATGGGCGGCGTCGTGCTGGTGCTGGCGCTCGGCGTGTTCCTGCCGATGTGGGACCTCGCCAGCGTGGCGATCAAGTAGTTTTCAACTGCAGATTCAATTACTTGCTCAAGAATCCGCGCTGACGGCCGCAATAGTTGCTAGGGTCCACCCGGTTTGGCGGAGCGGGTAGGCAACCTTCATTCAAACACGCAGGAGAACACCATGAAAACAAGACAGCACGGCTTCACCATGATCGAACTCATCGTCGTCATCGTCATCCTCGGCATCCTCGCCGCGGTGGCGCTGCCGCGCTTTACGAACGTTCAGCGCGACGCGCGCATCGCCAAGCTCAACGCCGCCCGTGGCGCGGTGCAGGCAGCGTCGGCGATGATCCATGGCGCAGTGCTGGCGCGAGGCGGGCTGCCTGATACGCCGCCAGCCTGCCCAGGCGGCGGCGGCAACGCGAACAACCTGGCGGGCGCTGCTGGAACGGTGTGTACTGAAAACGGCGTGATCGCCACGGTGTTTTCCTATCCGTCCTCTGCCGCAGCGCTTGGCGCTGCCCCCCCCGGAATTGTCAGCGCGGCCGGACTCACTTCGGTATTCAACCCGAACCTGGCGCAGCTCAATGCTGAAGGCTACGGGGCCGCAGTTGCGGCTGGAGTGACACAGATCTCCGTCATTGGCGGCCCGGGAACCGTGGGTGCGGCGGGTGCGCAAACGAACCCAACATGCAGCTTCGCTTACACGGATCCCGCTGTCGCCAACACGGCTCCGGTGCTCGGCGCAAATAACGTCGCCGGCTGCTGATTCAGTCTGATCATGGCGAACCCTAACCGCGGCTCAAGCCGCGGTTTTACCATGGTGGAACTGATCCTCGTCATGGTCATCGCCGGCACCCTCGCGGCGGTGGCCGTGCCGCGCATGGTGGGCCGCACTGGCTTCGATACCCGCGGCTTTGCCGACCAGCTTGCCGCCACGGTGCGCTTTGCGCAGAAACTCGCCATTTCCCAGCGGCGCGATGTCTTCGTGCACCTGACTTCGAACGATGCCACCCTGTGCTACAGCGCGGTCATGCCGTGTGCCACCCCGGCACCCGGGCCGGGCGGGGAAAAGCCCTACACCGTGAATGCGCCGAACGGGGTGGCGGTTGCCAGCCCGGTTGCGGTACTGACGTTCGACAGGGGCGGGCGTCCGAACATCGCGGCCCAGCTCGCGATCCAGGTCACCGGCAGCGGCACGCACACGATTCGGGTCGAGCAGGAAACCGGCTACGTCCATGACTAGCGAACGCGGCCTCAGCCTGATCGAACTGCTGGTGTTCATCGTGGTGGTGGGCATCGCGGTGACCGGCGTGGTGTCGGTCTTCAGCCTCAATGCACGCTCCAGCGCCGACCCCATGGTGCGCAAGCAGGCGCTCGCCATCGCCGAGTCGCTGCTCGAGGAAGTGCTGGGCAAGCCCTACACCTATTGCGATCCGGATGATGCGCAGGCGGATACCGCGACCAGTTCTGCCATTGGCCCCACAGGATGTGCGACGACGCCTGAAAGCATGGGGGCGGACGGAGTGGAAGACCGTTATTCCAACGTCACGCCCTACGACAACGTCAACGATTACGACGGTTTTTCCATGGCCGGCATCGCCGATCTCAGCGGCGCAGCCGTCCCAGGACTGGCCGGCTACACGGCGACCGTGCAGGTGCAGCCGGCCGGCGCCTTCAACGGCATCCCTGCGGGCGAAACCCTGCTCGTCACCGTGACCGTCACCGCCCCCGGCAACCTGGGCGTCAGCCTGTCCGGCTATCGCACGCGTTATGCGCCCAATTTCTGACCACGCCGGGTTCACCCTGGTCGAGATGATCATCGTCATCGCGATCACCGCTATCGTCGGCTCGATGGTGGCGGTATTCCTGCGCGCGCCGCTGGAAAGCTACGTGGCCCAGGACCGCCGTGCGCGGCTGGCCGATACGGCCGACACCGCGCTGCGCCGCATGGGGCGCGACATCCGGCTGGCGCTGCCCAACAGTGTGCGCGTCACCACGGATGCGGGCGGCGTGATGTATCTGGAGTTTCTCGCCACCCGCAGCGGCGGGCGCTATCGTGCGGCGGGCGGCGGCGACATCCTCGATTTTACGGCGGCCGACAGCAGCTTCGACGTCTTGGGCCCCGCCATCGCGATGCAGGCCGGCGACCGCATCGCCGTGTACAACCTCGGCATTCCCGGCGCCGATGCCTGGGCGGGCGAAACGCTTGCCGGCTACACCGGCGCCGCCGGCAACGTGAGCAACATCGCCTTCGCCGCCAAGCAGTTTCCGTTGGCCTCGCCCGGCAACCGTTTCCAGGTCGTCGACGGGCCGGTGAGCTATGTGTGCAATCCGACCGCAGGCACGCTGACGCGCTACTGGGGTTATGCGCCCACTGCCGCCCAGCCGACCAGCTTTGCCGCCGCCACCCCGCAGGCGCTGCTGGCCAACCGTGTCAGCGCCCCGGCCGGTTCCCCCTGCAGCTTCGACTACCAGCCCGGCGTCACCGAGCGCGGCGGTCTGGTCAGCATCACGCTGGCCCTGAGCCAGTCTGGCGAAACCGTCAATCTCTATGCCACCACCCAGGTGAGCAACCAGCCATGAAGCGCGTGCCGCACACCGAGTCGGGTTTCGTCCTGCCCACCGCGATTTTCCTGCTGGTCATCCTGGCCGCGCTGGCGGCCTACATGGTGTCGCTGTCGCGCACCGCGCACATCAGCAGCGCGCTGGATATCCAGGGCAGCCGCGCCTATCACGCGGCGCGCGCCGGCATCGAATGGGCAGCGTGGCAGGTGGTCGATCCGCAGGGGCTGCAGCCGAGTCCGGCGCCGTGCCCGGCCCCGACCACACTGGTGCTGACGGGGACGCTTGCCGCTTTTTCGGTGGATGTCAGTTGCACCCCCTTCGTGGAAACCGATGGCGCCGATACGGTTGCGATCTACCGGATCACGTCGACGGCGACCTCGGGCCTGGCCGGCGAGGTGGACTATGTCGAACGGCAGATCCAGGCGAGCTTCTCGAAATGAGCGCCCGACTCGCCCCTCGCCTGGTGCACCGGATCGGCAGCGTGCTCATCGCCGGCGTAGCGCTCTGGCTGGCCGCGATGCCGCAGGCCTGGTCAGCGATCGCGCTGGTCGGCGCGGCGTCCGCGGTGTCGACGGGAAGCGGCACGACCAGTCTGACGCTGACGTATCCGGCGGGCAGGCAGGTCGACGATGTGCTGGTCGTGCAGATCGCCGCGCGCGGCAATCAGGCCTTCGCCGCGCCGACGGGCTGGACGCTGATCAATCGCACCTACGACGGGAGCGCGCTGACCCAGGCGGCCTATTGGCGGCGCGTCACCGCCGCCACGCCCGCCAGCGAAAACTGGGGCATCAGTCCGTCCGCGCGCGCTGCCGCCGCAGTGGTCGCGTATCGGGGGGCCGATCCGGTTGCGCCCGTCAATACCCATTCCGTCCGCAGCAACGCCAGCAGCACGAGCGTGACGGCCAATTCGGTGTCGCCGAGCGTCGCCGGCACGCAGCTCGTCGGCCTGTTTGCCGTGGCCAACGGCAATGCCGGTTTCGCGCCGCCCGCCGGCATGGCCGAACACGCGGATGAAAATACCGCAGGCGGCCCCAATAACGGGATCGCCATCGAACTGGCCGACGAGGCCTATTCCGGCGGGATCGCTGCGACCGGCAGCCGGGTGGCGACGGCAAGTACGGCCGCCGTCAGCGTCGCGCATCTAGTCGCGCTGCAGCCCAACGTCATCGCCAACTACCGCATGGACGAGGCGGCCTGGACCGGCGCGTCGGGACAGGTGCAGGACGGTTCGGGCCGCAGCCATCACGCCTCGGCGGTCAACGGTGCGACCACCGGCGGCACGATGCCGGCGATCTCCGGCACCCCGGGCACCTGCAACTACGGCATGTTCGACGGCAGCAACGATTACGTGGCGGTGCCGGCCTCGTTTCCCAACCTCGTCACCGATTTCACGATCACCGCCTGGATTCGCACCACCAACAACGCGAAGAGCGGCCAGCGCATCTTTATCGACGACCAGAGCAATTCCGGCGGCTACGGTTTCAGCCTGGGCGACGGCGGCACCGGCAGGGTGCGTTTCTACGCGCGCGCGACTAATCCGGTCATTCTGGATACGCCCAATGTCATCGCGAACAACACCTGGTACTTCGTCGCGGCGGTGACGGACATCGTGGCCAAGACCAAACGCATCTATGTCTACAACCAGGCCGGCACGCAGCTCGCGTCCGTCGTGCAGACCTACACCGGCAACTGGGGCACCGATGCCGGTGCCGCGTCGATCGGCGGCGAGAACAATGCGTCGGGCGAAAGCGGCGCGAATTTCAAGTTCAGCGGCAACCTGGACGAGGTCAACGTGTTCAGCGGCGCGCTGAGCGCGGCACGGCTGGTGGCCGTGATGGGCGAGACGCGGCCGTGCAGCATCGCGCCGCCGGCGACGCCGGGCGGCTTCAATGCGTTCGAGACGACGACCGCAGCGGGCAGCATCAGCGGAGTGATCCGCACCAAGGTGGCCGCCGGCGCGTTTGCCGTCGATGTGGTCGCGCTCAACGCCACCGCGACGGCGGTCGAAACCGCATTTACCGGTGGAGTCGGGGTGGAGCTGGTCAACGCGGCGGGCGGCGGCGCCTGCGGTGCCTATCCGCAGATCCGCGACCTCGGGACGCTCAGCTTTGCCGCCGGCGACCAGGGCCGCAAGACGCTCGCCGGCATCGCCGAGCCCGAAGCCTGGCCCAATGTGCGGGTGCGCATGCGCTATCCGGCGACGGGCACGCCGACGGTCGTTGCCTGCTCGAACGACAACCTCGCGATCCGGCCGGCGTACTTCAACACGGTGACGGTCAGCGACACCGACAGCGTCACCGCGGGTGTCGCCCGGTCGCTGACCAATACGCTGGCCAGCGGGGGCATCGTGCACAAGGCGGGCCGGCCGTTCCGTGTCGCGGCGACGGCGCGCAATGCCGCGGGCGCGACCACGGCGAACTACGCCGGCTCCCCGGTAGCCAGTCCGACGGCCTGTCTGCTGCCGGCTACGGGTTGCACCCTCGGCGTGCTGGCCCCCGGCACCTGGTCGGCTGCTTCCGGCGTGCTGACGACATCGACCGCGAGCTATTCCGAGGCGGGTGCCTTCGCGATGAAGCTGGTGGATACGAACTTCGCGGCGGTGGATGCCGCCGACGGCTCCAGCGCGGCCGAGATGACGATCGAATCGGCGGCCGTCAACGTCGGCCGCTTCGTGCCCGACCATTTCGTGCTGACGACGGCGAGCACGCCCCT
>JAKACL010000101.1 GCA_021821425.1 Pseudomonadota bacterium | reverse complement strand
TTATCCGCCAGCCGCTGCAGCAGACGGTCCGGGCCGGGGCGGGTGTCGATCCGGTGCTGGGCTGCCAGCGTGACGGCGTGGCGCTTCAGCTGCTCGATGCTGAACAGCTCCGAGCGCAGCAATTCGGTGTCGCGGTCGCGACGCAGGGCATTCCGCCTGCCTGAGGGAAACCCGAACGTTTTGATTTTGATGACCTGCTCCTTGTTCGTATGACGTGTTCGTATGTCGGGTCAGTGCGGCACGGGCCGGATGCCGGTGGATTCGCTCGGGACGGACTTACGTGGGCCTGGGAGAAATCATGGGCAACGCGCGGCGGGGAAGAGTTCCCTCGCAGGCCGCTTCGCCGGGGAATCGACGCGGCATCGGCCAGGCCGCAAACGCGCCACGACCGGCATCCGCGCAAGGCGGATGCCGGTCGTGAGCATCAGCAGCCTATTTGTTGCGGGCAAACAGCAGGAAAGCACCCACCGCGATCGCACCCACGCCGGCCCAGATGGGGATGTTGACGGTCTTCTTGTCCTTGACCGACAGTTCGATCGGTCCCAGCTTGGCCTCATGCGTATCCTGGGTATAGGTGAACCCGCCATACAACAGGCCGAGTCCGCCCGCCACGATCAGCGCGATACCCAACATTTTGATTGCATTCATTTTTGTCGTCTCCAGTCGATTTAAGGGTGCATGCGGCAGGTATCAGGGGCGAGCGCCGGGCCGGCGGTTCGCCCCTGACGGGCTGCGCTTATTAGCATAGAACGGATTGCGGACGGATACTGGCGCCGGCAATACGGATGCTGGACGCGCTGCCTGCCGCCGCCCCGCCGCATGCCGGGGCGGCCTGGATCACTTGCCGACTTCGTGGCCGATGACGCCGCCGACGGCTGCGCCGCCCACAGTGCCGATTGCGCTCCCGCCGGTGAGGATGGCGCCACCGACGGCACCGACGCCGGCACCGACGGCCGTGCTCTTGTCCTGCGACGACATGCCGGCGCAACCGCCCAGGCCCAGCAGCAGGGAAGCGGCCGCAGTACCGAATGCAAATTTCTGTAGGGATTTCATGAGGATTCCTTGATGAGGCGAACCTGGGTGAGGCGGAACTTCAATCCGCCGGGCAGGCACCTGTCTTCGCCAGGCGCGCGCTGCCGGGGCAGTGCGCATGGCCACGCTGCAGGGAGTGCGCGCGTGCTGGTTCCGACCCGTCAACAATAGGGGAGGCGGGCATCGCCGTCTGTCTGCTATCGAACATAGGTCGCGCGCGCGCCCCCGTCCCGCGTCACTTCGACCTGGCGTGTATCGGGGTGTCGCCGTCCTGCCGGTAGCGCACGTCGCCCAGCAGACGGTCGAGTTCCGCCTTCACCACGGCGTAACACTCGCATACGCGGGTTTCGAGTCCGGTGCGGTCGAGCACCGCGATGTGTCCACGGCGGTAGCTGATCACGCCCGCATCCTGCAGCCTGCCGGCCGACTCGGTAATGCCTTCGCGGCGCACGCCGAGCATGTTGGCGATCAGCTCCTGCGTCATGACCAGCTGGTTCGACGGCATGCGGTCCAGCGTCAGCAGCAGCCAGCGGCACAATTGCTGTTCCACCGAGTGGTGGCGCGTGCAGACCGTGGTCTGCGCCATCTGCGTCATCAGCGCCTGGGTGTAGCGCAGCAGCAGGCGCTGCAACAGGCCGGCCCGATTGAATTCCTGCAGTAGGGTCCCGGCCGGCATCCGGTAGGCTACGCCGGCGGTCTGCACCACGGCCGAGCTGGACGTGGTGTCGCCGCCCATGAACAGCGAAATGCCGACGACGCCTTCGTTGCCGACGCCGGCCGATTCGGTCGAGGCGCCGGATGCCATGACGTAGTGCAGCGAGACGATGGCGCTGGTCGGAAAGTAGGCGTGCCGCAGCTGGCTGCCGGGTTCGTAGAGCATGTCGCCCAGCGCGAGATCGACCCGCTCCAGATGCGCCAGCAGGGGCTCGAATTCAGCAGAAGGCAGGGCAGCGAGCAGGTGGTTCTGGCTGGGATGCGGTGTCGTCATGGCGAATCGGAAAAGACTGCGGATTATTTGCGGGCAATGATCTCAACACCGATGCCACGATAGCCGATAAAGCGGCAGGACTGGGTGAACATCGGCTCCCCGCTGACCCGGAACCGCTGTTTCGAGCCATCGGTATTGACGCGACTGTATACGAAATCGAGGAAGGGCTGGCGTGCGGCAATCGTGGCCTGCAGAAATGCCCGCTCCCGCGGATCCCACCCTTGGGTCGGGTCGCCGCTGTCATTCCCGCCGAGGGCGCCGACCCGGATGCCGAGCATTTCCAGCACCGGCCCGGCGACCTTGGTGAAATTCATGTTCTCGTCCTGTTCCCAATACCAGTCCGAGGCCAGTTCGGTCAGGCTGCGGTAACGGGCTTCGCTTTCGCGCAACTCGGCGGTGCGCTCCAGCACCGTCTTCTCCAGCACCTGATTGTAGGCGTCGAGTTTTTTGTACAGCAATCGCACCTCCAGCATGTTGTGGATGCGCACTTTGGCTTCGACCAGATCGAACGGCTTGCTGATGAAGTCCTTGGCGCCGGCCTGCAGCGCGCGCAGCTTGTGTCCCGGCTGTGCGGTGATCACCAGCACCGGCAGGTAGCTTTCCGCATCGTTGGTCTTGAGCCCTTCCATCACCTGGAAGCCGTCCATGCCGGGCATCTGCAGGTCGAGCAGGATCAGGTCGTAGGGGTGCCTGCGGTGCAGCGCGAACACCTCGTGCGGATTCATCGTCGAATTCACATGGGTGTAGCCGGCCTCGCTCAGCATCTGCGCGAGCAGCAGGACATTGGATTCCTGATCGTCGACGATCAGGATGCTGGCTTTGAGAATGTCCGACTCGCTGATCATCATGTCCGATTCCTTTCGCTCGCCCGGCTTTGCGCGAAACGCAGCGCCACGTCCAATGCATCGAGAAAGGCGTTGACCTTGATCGGCTTGGTCAGGTAATTGAAGAAGCCGGCGGCAAGGGCGCTCTCGATGTCGCTGGCGAGCGCATTGGCGCTCAGCGCAATGATCGGGATATGCGCGGTCAGCGGATCGTCGCGCAGGATCTGCATCGCTTCGATGCCGCTGATGCCGAGCAGGTTGATGTCCATCAGGATCACTTCCGGTTGGTAGGCGCGCGCAAACTCGATCCCCAGCTGGCCATCCGCCGCCGAGAGCAGCCGCAGGTCGGCGCGCCGCGCAATGATCTGTTCAACCAGGTCGAGGTTGGCCGGGTTGTCCTCGACATAGAGTATCGTGCGCAGCGGCGTGCCATCCGGCAAGCGCGGCTGCTGCAGTGCGGCATCGCTGTCGGCGAGCACAGCACGGTCCGGCGCCGCGCTCAGCCCAAGTTCCACCCAGAACACGCTGCCGATGCCGACGCTGCTGTCGACGCCGATGACGCCGCCCATCAGCTCGATCAGCCGCTTGGTCACCACCAGCCCGATGCCGGTGCCTTCTTCGGCGCCGGCTTCCTTGCCGAGCCGGTTGAACGGCTGGAACAACTGGGCAAGCTGTTCCGGCGCCAGCCCGGCGCCGGTGTCGCGAACGCTGATGCGCAGCGCGTCCGGCGGCACCGGCAGAGCCTCGACGACAACCGTGCCGCCGGGCGTGTTGTATTTGATGGCATTGAACAGCAGGTTGATCAGCACCTGCTTGATCCGGGTGCGGTCCGCCCTGACGTAGCAGGGCGTGTCGAAGCGCGGAAAGCGCATGCCGATGCCGCGTTTCTGGGCCTGGGGCTCGATCATGGCACGGCATTCGAGCATCACCTCGGACAGCGAGACGGGTTCTTGCGACAACGTCACCTTGCCCGATTCGATCAAGGCAAGGTCGAGTATTTCATTGATCAGTTCCAGCAGATACCAGCCCGCCTTCAGAACCTGGTCGAGGCTGCGCTGCTGGGCGAGCGTCGGCTGCGGCGAGCCGGATTCCATCAGCTGGGCGAAGCCGAGAATCGCGTTGAGCGGCGTGCGCAGCTCGTGGCTCATGCCGGAGAGAAAATCGGTTTTGGCGCGGTTGGCGGTTTCCGCCGCGGCCAGCGCCTCGTTCAGCCTGGCCTCGGCCTGCTTGCGTACCGAGTTGTCGGCGCAGATCAGCAGGTAGCCGATGAGTTCGCCCGCGGCGTCGCGCAGCGCCGTGATCGACACCTTGGCGGCAAAGCGACTGCCATCCCCGCGCACGATGGTCGTCTCGTAAATGTCCTCGATCCCGCGCGAGGCCTTGAAGGCCAGCGTCTCGAAGCCGGGCGCAATCGGCGTGGCGAGTTCGCGGCTCAGCGCCTGCGCGCGCGTCATCACGTCCTGCGGGTCGTGCATCTCGCTGGGACTGCGCTGGTTCACGACCTCGGCGGCGTGGTAGCCGAACAGGCGCTCGGCGCCGATATTGAACAGCTGGATGATGCCCTTGTCGTCGGTGGCGATGATGGCGAAACTGGCGCTGGTGAGGATCGCGTTCTGCAAGGTGCCCGTTTTGAGCAGGGCTTCCTGGCGCTGCGCTTCGATGCTGCTTGCCGCGATGCCGACGGCATCGGCCAGGGCGGAGGCACTTCCTGTTTCGGACATGGCTGGGTTTCCGTGGATAACGTGCGACGATCCGGGCAGGCAACGGGCTGCCTGCGCGCGGTGGCAACACTGTGGGGCACCGCAGCAATCGGACAATCCGTCTGATTCATTCAGACCTGAATGGGGATTGTTGCGTTGTTGGGCGCGATGATCTGTGCGTTGGCACACATAGCCGCGATTCAGGACGCCATCGATCCGGGACAGCAGGAGGGCGGTCCTGTATCGTTGCGCTGAAATGACAGTTGGCTGCCGGCAGGCGGTGCCGACCGATCAGATTGTCAGGAGTGCGCATGGCCGACCCGTTTGACCCCCGCCAGAACCGTCTGCTCGCTGCGTTGCCGGACGAGGAGTATGTGCGCCTGCTGCCCAGTCTGGAGCAGGTCCCGATGCCGCTCGGACAGGTGCTCTACGAATCCGGCGAGCAGATGCGCCATGTCTATTTCCCGCTCGATGCGATCGTGTCCATGCTCTATGTGATGGAGGATGGGGCGTCTGCAGAAATCGCCGTCGTCGGCAACGAGGGCGTGGTGGGCGTTTCGCTGTTCATGGGCGGCGAAACCACGCCGAGCCGGGCGGTGGTGCAAAGCGCCGGCCATGCCTACCGGCTCAGGGGACAGCTGCTGAAGGCGGTATTCCACCGTGCCGGCGGGCGTCGTGCCGGGATATTCCATGACCTGCTGCTGCGTTATACCCAGGCGCTGCTGACGCAGATGTCCCAGACCGCGGTGTGCAACCGCCATCACTCGCTGGACCAGCAGTTCTGTCGCTGGCTGCTGCTCAGTCTCGACCGCCTGCCCACCAATGAGCTGGTCATGACGCAGGAACTGATCGCCAACATGCTCGGGGTGCGCCGTGAAAGCGTAACCGAGGCCGCCGGCAACGTGCAGCGCGCCGGCCTGATCGAATACCACCGGGGCCGCATCACCGTCCTCGACCGCGCGGGCCTGGAAGCGCGGGTGTGCGAGTGCTATGCCGTGGTCAAGCGAGAATTCGATCGCCTGCTACCTCCGCGCGGCACGACGTGAGCCGCTGATCCCAGGGCGAAGCCCGGAACAGTTTGGTGCGCTACCGCCCAGACAGGCCGGGCATCACACGCCAGACTGAAGTCGATCATCCCGGGGCAGTCCTGCCTCGGGCCGAAGCGATTTCAGGAGTGTCTACGTGCCGCACAGCCAGCCCGACCCTGCTACCAACCGCCTGCTCAGGGCCTTGCCGCGCAAGGAACGCCAGCGTTTTCTGGTCGCGTGCGAACCGGTCCAACTGGTATTCGCGGACACCCTTGCCAACCCCGGCGAACGGATCCGTCATGTGTACTTTCCTGTGGACAGCTTCATTTCCCTGGTGGCGACGATCGGCCAATCCGACAACCTTGAAGTCGGCATGGTCGGCGACGAAGGCATGCTCGGCTTGGCCCTTGTGCTGGGGGTCGGCGTGTCGCCGCTGCACGCCGTGGTCCAGGGTGCGGGGTCCGCGCTGCGGATGGACGCCGCACGGTTTCGTCGTGAACTCGATGCGAGCGTCGCGCTGAAGCGGATTCTCAAGCGTTATCTGTATGTGGTGATGGTCCAGCTCGCGCAGACAGCGGCGTGCACCCGATTCCATGTGGTGGAGGCGCGACTCGCCCGCTGGCTATTGATGACGCAGGACCGCACCCATGCGGATGCATTTCATGTCACCCACGAATTCCTCGCCTACATGCTCGGCGTACGCCGCGTCGGCGTCACCAGGGCGGCCAGTTCGCTGCAGGCGCGCGACCTGATCCGCTATCATCGCGGCGACATCACGGTGCTCGACCGGGCTGGCCTGGAAGCCGCCTCCTGCGTCTGCTACGATGCCGACAAGGCGACCTATGCACGCGTAATGGGTTAGCGGAAACGACAAAGGCACAGCCCGGCACGCGATGGCTGGCATAGACAATCAATGGATGGTGTGCGAATCACGTCAAGCAGGATGCTTGCGTATTTGGCGTCCCCACGGGGATTCGAACCCCGGTACCTACCGTGAAAGGGTAGTGTCCTAGGCCTCTAGACGATGGGGACCCGGACGACGGTGTGAACCGCCTACGTTGTTGCTGCGACTCGCGTCGCTACTGCCTGTTGGAAAGCTGGGTCAAGGTCACGCCGAGCAGCAATCCGACGAAACCCAATGGTACCAGCGAGATCCAGACTTCGGGGTTCTCACCGCCATTCAACATTTTCCAAAATCCAACGATCAGTCCGACGACACTCAGTATCAGCCCCAGCAATGTGGTGATGACGCCAAGCCTGTGCATCGCACTTCCTGTTAGGTGGTGGAGGTAAGCGGGATCGAACCGCTGACCTCTTGCATGCCATGCAAGCGCTCTCCCAGCTGAGCTATACCCCCAACGAAGCCGCGCATTCTATAGATGCCTTGCGTGCTTGTAAAGCCTCTGTGGCCTCATTGATCCGGAAAAAGCTTGCCGGGGTTCAAGAGGCCGTGCGGATCGAATTGCCGTTTGATGTCGCGCATCAGCGCAAGCGTGGCGGAATCGATTTCCTGCGGCACGAAGCGGCGCTTTTCGGTGCCGATGCCGTGCTCGCCGGACAGCGTGCCGCCGAGCATCAGCACGCGCTGCATGATGGCATCGAGGGCGACCTGCGCGCGCGCCATTTCGTCGGCGTCGTCGGGGTGCACCATCAGGTTGACGTGCAGGTTGCCGTTGCCGGCATGGCCGAACGACACCACTGCCAGCTGCTGCGTGCTGGCAGTGGTGTCGATGAAGTCGACGAAATCGGCCAGCGTCGACACCGGCACCACCACGTCCTCGTTGATCTTGAGCGGCGCGATTTGCTTGACTGCATGCGACAGCGATTTGCGCGCGGCCCACAGCTGCGCGATGGCCTCGCGCGTGAAGCCGCTCTTCACTTCCAGCAGGCCTTTGCCAGCGAGCGTGGCTTCCAGCCCGGCGATCTGGCGCGGCAGGTCCGCGGCGGCGCCATCGGCTTCGACCATCAGCAGCGCACGCGTGCCGGGCGCCAGGTTGTCCGCGGCGCCGGTCGGGCGGATCGCGTCGATGGCGCGATGGTCCATGAATTCCAGCGCGCATGGCACCACGGCCTGATGCATCACGCGGCTGACCGCGTCGAGCGCGCTGCGGTTGTCTGCAAAGCACAGGCGCAGCGTGGCGACGGCTTCGGGCGCGGGCAGCAGCTTCAACGTGGCTTCGGTGATCAGCGCGAGCGTGCCTTCCGAGCCGACCAGCAGACGAGTGAGGTCGTATCCGGTGACGCCTTTGGTGGTGCGGCATCCGGTGCGGATTTCCTGGCCGTCGCCGGTGACCGCGCGCAGGCCCAGCACGTAGTCGCGGGTGACGCCGTATTTGACGGCGCGCGGCCCGGCGGCATTCATCGCGAGGTTGCCGCCGATGCGGCAATACGGGTTGCTGCCGGGATCGGGCGGGTAGAACAGGCCGGCGCTGCGCGCAATGCGGTCGATTTCTTCGGTGACCACGCCGGGCTCGACGACGATCAGGCGGTTGGCCGGATCGAATTCGAGCACGCGCCGCATGCACTCGAAACTGACCACCACGCTGCCGGGCGCCGGCAGCGCGCCGCCGACGTTGCCGGAACCGGCGCCGCGCGGGATCAGCGCAATGCGGTGCTCGAAGGCGACGCGCGCGAGCGCGGCGACGTCGTCGTGCGAGGCGGGAAACAGCACCGCGTCGGGCTCGACATGGCGCGGGGTTTCGTCGCTGCCATACAGGGTGCGGGTGGCGGCATCGTCGAACACCCGATCGGCGCCGAGGGCGGAACGGAAAGCGGCAAGCGCGCGATCGGACAGCATGGCAAACAGGGGAAAGCGCGGGTCAGGCCGAGTGCTCGGGCGGCAGCTGGGCACGCAGCTGGGCGATCATCTCGGCGTCGAAGTCCATGCCGATGTCCCAGCCCGGATTCAGCGCGATCGGCACGCCGCCGCCGATACGGCGCAGCAGCCAGGAAAACTCGGTCAGGAGGCCGCCCGAAAAATCGGGGTAATGCCCGACGAAGGGCTTCGCGCGCTCGGGGCTGGTGAACAGCACCAGCACGCGCTCGCCATCCTCGTCCTCGATGATCAGCGGGTCGGCCTGGGTGCTGCGCTGGAAGCCCTGGATCGGGTTCTTCTCGTCGCGCACCGGCATGAACAGCTGCTGGTCGATCAGTTGCATCACGAAGGTTTCGGGGTCGAGCGTGCCGGCGTGGACGGCGGCCAGCTGCTCTTCAAGCGCGTTATGGGGAATGAAATTCGTCATGGGCGTCGGGCGGGGCGGGTCAAGGGCCAGTGTAACGCAAGCGGCGGTGCTTGCGCGCGGGCCCACGACGCCTCTCGCCTGGCGGGACTTCAGCACGCAGTGGACTGGAGTGCCCACTCGGGGGGATTGCCATCCTTTGGCGATTCAGAGATTGTTTATTTCGCTGAGATTCTGGATTGCTTCGCTTCGCCCGCAATGTCGGGAATGGTTAATTCAGCGATTTCTCAGGGCTGCCAGCGTTCGGGGTTGGCCCAGAAGCGCGAATTGAGCCAGTCCGGCACGTTCTTGTAGGTCTCGATGTCGTACTCGTGGATGCGCATGCCCGCCGCCGCATCGGTGGCGCACAGCGTGAAGCCGAGCGCGCGAAACATCGCCTCGTCGAGCGCGCAGCGGCCGGGCACGGCCAGGAGAATGTGCGGCGCGACAAACAGGCGCGTCCGACTGATCAGCTGGCGGGCGGCGTCGGCGTCGAGGCCGTCCAGTGCATCGATGCCCAGCGCCAGCGCATACGGCGAGGGCGGCTGCAGCGCCGGCGCCGCCAGCGGCGTGCCCGGCAGCACGTCGCCGGCCAGCTGCCGTGCCGCCGCGTCGAGCGCGCATACGCTGGCGGGCCGGATCTCGCGCAGGCGGGCCGCCAGCTGCGCGCGCCAACTAGGGCGTGTTAACGCTAATTTC
>JAKACL010000100.1 GCA_021821425.1 Pseudomonadota bacterium | reverse complement strand
GCTCGGCATACATTGCACGGAGATCGATCTCGAAAGCGTCACCAATCTGCGGCGCCTGGTGGAATTGAACCTGGGCGACGAAGCTGCGCTGCAGCGCGAGCTTTCCGCCATGGTCGGCATCGACGCGGCGGGCCCGCCCGGCACGCCGACCTAATCCGGCAAAAACAGCGCCAACAGGTCGTTCAGAAAATGCTGCCCCGGCAGCGTCGGCCTGAGCCGGGTCGCATCGCGATCGAGCAGGCCGTGCGCACGCGCCCGCTCAAGCGCTGCGGTGCAGACGATCAAGGGCAAACCGGTGCGTTCCTCGAACAAGGCAGCAGGCACGCCTTCGATCAGCCGCAACGCATTCATCATGAACTCGAACGGCAGGTCGGCGCGCGTGAGGACGCGGACGTCAACCACATGGGCATCTGCCTGCACTGCATCCATGTATTGCTGCGGATGCTTCACCCGCATCTGCCGCACGATGCGGTCGTGGAAACTGAGCTTGGAATGGGCGCCGGCGCCGATGCCGAGGTAGTCGCCGAACTCCCAGTAGTTGAGGTTGTGGCGGCTGGTGTGGCCGGGCCGCGCGTAAGCCGAGGTTTCGTAGTGCTGCATGCCGGCGTCGCGTAGCCGCGCCTCGATCGCCAGCTGCATGTCGGCCGCAAGGTCATCGTCCGGCAGGTGCGGCGGCGCGGTGTGGCCGAACGGCGTGTTCGGCTCGAGCGTCAGGTGATAGGCCGACAGGTGCGGCGGCTGGAAGGTGAGCGCAGTATCGATATCCACCAGCGCCTCGGCCAGCGTCTGGTCGGGCAGCGCATACATCAGGTCGAGGTTGAAGGTATCGAAATGGGTGGCGGCGAGCTCGGCGGCGCGGCGTGCCTCGGCATCGTCGTGGATGCGCCCGAGCGCCTTCAGATGGCACGGGTTGAAACTCTGGATGCCGAGCGATACGCGCGTCACGCCGGCTGCGCGAAAACCGGCGAACCGGTCCGCTTCCACCGTGCCCGGATTGGCTTCGAGCGTGATTTCCGCATCGGGCATCAGCGGCGTCAGGGTGCGCACGCCGGTCAGGATGCGGTCGATGCCGTCGGCCGAGAACAGGCTGGGCGTGCCGCCGCCGAAGAACACCGTGTGGATCCTGCGGCCCCAGATGTCGGGCAGCGCACGTTCCAGGTCCAGCAGCAACGCGTCGATGTAGGCCGCTTCGGGCAGCGTTTGCGCCGCGTGCGAATTGAAGTCGCAATAAGGGCACTTCTTCACGCACCACGGCAGGTGGATGTAGAGCGACAGCGGCGGCTGGACTTTGAGGCCGCCGTTGAACAAACGGATGACGGACTCAGCCAAGCCGCTTCAGCTTGTCGGCGAGTTCTCGCAAGGCCTGGCCGCGGTGCGAAATGGCGTTCTTCTCGTCCTCGCCGAGCTCGGCGCCGGTCTTGCCGAATTCAGGAACGAGGAAGTACGGGTCGTAGCCGAAGCCCCCTTCGCCGCGCGGGGTGTCGATGATTTCGCCGAACCAGCGGCCCTCGGCGATCAGCGGCTCGGGGTCGTCGGCGTAGCGCACCATTACCATCACGCAGTAATAGTGCGCACGCCGGTTCGCCTGCCCGGCGAGGGCAGCGATCAGCTTTTCGTTGTTGCGCACATCGGATTTCGGCTCGCCCGCATAGCGCGCGGAGTGCACGCCGGGCGCCCCGTTCAGCGCGTCGACGCAGATACCGGAATCGTCGGCCAGCGCCGCCAGACCGGTATGCGCACTGGCGTGGCGCGCCTTGGCAAGGCAGTTCTCGATGAAGGTGACGTGCGGCTCGGGACAATCGGGGACGCCGAAGTCGGACTGCGGCGCAGCGGCGATGGCGAGCGGTTCGAGAATGCGCACGATCTCGCGCAGCTTGCCGGCGTTGCCGGAGGCGATGACAAGCTTTCTCATGCCGACAGCGCCCGGTGCTGGGCCAGGGTGATCTCGCCGATGCCGGCGGTGGCGAGGTCGAGCAGGGCCTCGAGGGTGGCCCGCGAGAACGGCGCGCCTTCGGCGGTGCCCTGCACTTCGACCATGCCGCCGGTGCCGGTCATCACCACGTTCATGTCGGTGTCGCAGCCGGCGTCTTCCACATAGTCGAGGTCGAGCACCGGCTGGCCCTGGAACACGCCGACCGAAACGGCGGCGATGCTGTCGGTGAGCGGGGTTTCGCTCAGCGCACCGCTTGCGAGCAGGCCGGCGACCGCGTCGGCCACCGCAACCCAGGCGCCGCAGATGCTGGCGCAGCGGGTGCCGCCGTCGGCTTGCAGCACATCGCAGTCGAGGTGCAGGGTGCGCTCGCCGAGCTTCTTCAGATCGACCACGGCCCTGAGGCTGCGCCCGATCAGGCGCTGGATTTCCTGGGTGCGCCCGGACTGCTTGCCGCGCACGGCTTCGCGGTCGCTGCGGGTATGGGTGGAGCGCGGCAACATGCCGTATTCGGCGGTCACCCAGCCTTCGCCGCTGCCTTTCTTGTGCGGCGGAATCCGGTCGAGCACGCTGGCGGTGCACAGCACACGGGTGTCGCCCATGGAAACCAGCACCGAGCCTTCGGCGTGCTTGGTGAACTGGCGGTTGAAAGTCAGCGTGCGCAGCGCGTTGGGCGCGCGACCGCTGGAGCGAACAATCGGGTTGGACATGGCGACGGGCTCAAAACGGAAAGCGCGATTTTACCGCGCCGCGCGCGCGGCGCCGCAGTTACCCGGCAAACCGCCTACTTGCTGGAAATTTTCTGGATGGCCTGCTGGATTTCGGCGATGGCGCGTTCGATCTCGTCGTCCGATACCGCCGGAGTGCCGGGCACCGGGTGCAACGCATTGATCTGTGTGGTGACACCGCCGTCCGGCAGCGCCAGCGTGGAAATGGAATCCTTGCTCGGCATGCGCGCCTCGCCCCAGGTCATCGCGATCAGGCTGAGGTTGTCGCCGTGCTCGCCGCCGCGAAATTCGGCGTGGTCCATCAGGTGGCGCACCGCATCCTCCAGCGTGTAGGCATGCAGCAGCGCGGCCACTTCGGGAATGCTGACCATGCCCCAGATGCCATCGGTGCACAACAGCATCGTATCGGCGTCGTGCAGCGGGATCGGCGCACCGCATTCGACATGGGGCGTGACGTAGCCGCCGAGGCAGTTGGAAACCTTGTTGCGCTCCGGATGATGGCCGGCCTCCTCCTCGCTGATGATGCCGTCGCGCACCAGCTGGGCGACCGCGGTATGGTCCTCGGTACGCGCAATCAGGCTGCCGTCGCTGAACAGATAAAAGCGCGAATCGCCCACGTGCGCCCAGTAGACCGTGTTGTCCTGAACCACCGCCACGACCAGGGTCGTATGGGGGATTTCCAGCAGATCCTGCTCGACCGCGTAATCGTTGATTGCATAGTGCGCGCGCTCGCCGGCTTCGGTCAGGAACAGCAGCGGATCGTCCAGCCGCGGCTTGGCATGCTTCTGGAACTGCTCGGTCAGCGTCTGCACCGCGATCTGCGCTGCGATCTCGCCGTGCATATGGCCGCCCATGCCGTCGGCCACCACCATCAGCAACGCCTCGCGACTGTAGGAATAGGCAACCCGGTCCTGGTTGTTCTTGCGTCCGCCCTGGCGGGATGCCTGGTAAATGGTGAATTTCATGAAAACTCTCTAAAACAGTTCCTTGCGCAGCGAGCGCTTGATGCTGGAGAGCAGCGAGGCGCGCGGCGGCGTCATCGCAGTACGGTCCATCAGCACCTTTTGCAGGCTGAACACGCTTTGCGGGCGCTCCATGTAGTTGAGCCTGAGGCAGTGATCGATGGTTTCGAGCAGCTGGTCCGAATAGGCGCCGCGCCAGTTCTCCTGCGCCGGCATCAGCTTGTCGTTGAGCAGGCGCGCATCGGCCGCCTGAGGCGGATAGCCGGCCAGACAAGCATACAGGCTGGCGCCGATGCTGTAGATATCGGTCCACGGTCCGAGCCGTTCACGGTTGTGATACTGCTCGGGCGCGGCGAAACCGGGCGTGTACATGGGCTGCAGCTTGCTTTCCTCCTGCGAGAGCGTCTGCCGCGCCGCGCCAAAATCGATCAGCACCGGCGAACCGTCGAGGCGAATGTAGAGGTTGGACGGCTTGATGTCCAGATGCAACAGCTTGTGCGTATGCACCTCGCGCAGGCCATTGAGCAACTGGGCGAACACGCGCCGGATGAAGCTTTCGCGGATGGTGCCGCGGTTGGCCTGAATGTGCTGCTGCAGGGTCTTGCCCCGCTCGAAGCGCATCACCATGTAGACGGTGTCGTTGGCGCGGAAGAAGTTGGTCACCCGGATGACGTTGGGATGATCGATGCGTGCCAGGGCCCGGCCTTCCTCGAAGAAGCACTTCAGGCCATGGCGGAAAATATTGTTGTTCTCGGTCGAGCTGGCCTGCACGATGACCGAGCCCTCGGTACGCAGCACCAGCGCACCAGGCAGGTATTCCTTGATCGCCACCGACTGGTTGTCGTCGTCGCGCGCCAGGTAGACCATGCTGAAGCCGCCGCCGCCGATCTTGCGGACGATGGTGTATTCGTTCAGCCGGTATCCGTTGGGGAGAGGCTGGTTAGGTTGAGTCGCCATAGTCGAACGTCTATTATCTTTTCTTTTGTGCCTGTGGGTCGGCTCTGCCGATGGCGCGCCGGATCCAACCGGCAATCCTCATTTATAACCCAATTCAAGAGCTTACATGACAGCCAGCATGACCGGGTTTGCAGCCCGCAGCCTCAATTTCGATCATGCCAGTGTCAGCGTTGACCTGCGCAGCGTCAACCAGCGCTATCTGGAACTGCATTTCCGCCTGGCCGACGAATTCCGCCCGCTGGAGCCGCAACTGCGCGAGTTGCTCAATCAGCGCCTGGCACGGGGCAAGGTCGAATGCCGCATCGGCCTGGTGCTGCCGTCTGTCGCCTCGCTGGATAACGGCCTGAACCCGGCCATTCTTGAGCGTCTGGCGCAGTGGCAGGACGAGGTGCTGCCGCGCCTGCCGGCAGCCGCCCCCCTCTCCGTTCACGAGGTGCTGCGCTGGCCCGGCGCGGTGCAAACCGCCGTCCTGTCGCAGGACGCGCTGAACGAGGCGGCGCTGGCCGCGATGGGCTCGGCCCTCGACGACCTTGTGGACAGCCGCCGGCGCGAGGGCGAACGCCTGCGCCAGCACATCCTCGACCGGCTGGCCGCCGCCGAAGCCCAGGTGGCCGGCCTCAAGCCGCTGTTGCCGGCGCTGGCCGCCATCCAGCGCGAAAAACTCGCCGAACGGCTGCGCGACGCGCTCGGCGAGGCCGGCCACGAGCGGTTGGCGCAGGAAGTCGCGCTGGCGGCGCAAAAAGCCGACATCGACGAGGAATGTTCGCGCCTCGTCACCCACTTCGCCGAGGTGCGGCGCGTGCTCGACCAGGCCGGCGCGGTCGGCAAACGGCTCGACTTCCTGATGCAGGAATTCAACCGCGAGGCCAACACGCTGGGCTCGAAGTCGGTGGCGGTCGAAACCTCGCGCGTCTCGCTTGAACTCAAGGTGCTGATCGAGCAGATGCGCGAACAAGTCCAGAACATCGAATAACCCCGCAACGGAGCCTCCATGATCCCTTCCCCCCATCAAGGCGTGCTGTACATCGTCAGTGCCCCGTCCGGCGCCGGCAAGACCAGTCTGGTCAAGGCGCTGCTGAAAGCCGATCCCGCCATCCGGCTGTCGGTGTCGTTCACCACGCGCGCGCCGCGCCCCGGCGAAACCGACGGCCGCGACTACCACTTCGTCAGCCGCGAGCGCTTCGAAATGATGCTGGCCGAAGGGGAATTTCTCGAGCATGCCGAGGTGTACGGCAATTTCTATGGCACCTCCAAGGGCAGTATCGGCCGCGATCTCAACGCCGGCCACGACATCCTGCTGGAAATCGACTGGCAGGGCGCGGAGCAGGTCCGGCGGCATTTTGCGGAATCCGCCTCGATTTTCATCCTGCCGCCGTCGTTCGGCGCGCTGCGCACCCGTCTGGCAGGGCGCGGGCAGGACAGCGACGCGGTGATCGAGCGCCGTCTGGCCGCGGCCGCCCACGACGTCGCGCATGCCGATGCGTTCGACTATATAATCGTGAACGATGATTTCGACCACGCCCTGCAGGACCTGGTCGCGATTACCCGCAGCGTTCGCCTCGCAGCGGCGCGCCAGCTCAAACGGCACGCCGCGCTGTTCGACGAATTCCGACACGTCTGAGGTGCACCCGCACCGACTGAATCTGGAGTATCCGTATGGCTCGCATTACCGTTGATGACTGCATCGATCTGATCCCCAACCGCTTCGAGCTCACGCTCGTCGCGACCTACCGCGCGCGCCAGCTGGCGCAGGGCTCGCAGCCGATGGTCGAATCGAAAGACAAACCCGTCGTCACCGCACTGCGCGAAATCGCCGCAGGCAAGGTCGGCCGTGAAATTCTCAACCGAGGCCGCGCCTGAACCTTCCCGGAATCCACACCCGGCGCACGCCCGACGCGCGCCGGCGATGACGCACGAATTCGACTCGCTGCGTCCGGCGCTGTCCTACTTATCGCCTGACGAGATCGGCCTGATCGAGCAGGCCTACGAGTTCAGCCGCCGTGCCCACGAAGGGCAGTTTCGCAAGAGCGGCGAACCCTACATTTCCCACCCGCTGGCCGTCGCCGACATTCTCGCCGGCTGGCATCTCGACGCGCAGACCCTGTGCGCCGCCTTGCTGCACGACGTGGTCGAGGACACGCCGGCCACCGCGAGCGAAATCGAGGCGCGTTTCGGCAAGCCGGTCGCCCTGCTGGTGGAAGGCGTCTCCAAGCTCGACAAACTGTCGTTTGCCTCGGAACAGCATGCGCAGGCGGAAAACTTCCGCAAGATGCTGCTGGCGATGGCGCAGGACGTGCGGGTGATCCTGGTCAAACTGGCCGACCGCCTGCACAACATGCACACCATGGGCGCGATGCCGCCAGACAAGCGCCGCCGCATCGCGACCGAAACGCTGGAAATCTACGCTCCCATCGCCAACCGGCTGGGGCTGCATACCGTCTACCAGGAACTCGAGGATCTCGGCTTTCGCTACAGCCACCCCAACCGCTACCAGGTGCTGGCCAAGGCGGTGAAGGCGGCGCGCGGCAACCGCCGCGAGCTGGTCGACAAGATCAAGATCGCACTGCAGGAAAAACTCGAGCAGTGCAAGATCGACGCCTCCATCACCGGCCGCGAAAAGCACCTCTACAGCATCTACCGCAAGATGCAGGAAAAGAACCTGGCGTTTTCCGAAGTCTTCGACATCTACGGCTTCCGCGTGGTGGTGCGCGACCAGCCAAACTGTTATCTGGCCCTCGGCGCGCTGCATGCGCTGTACAAACCGATCCCCGGCAAATTCAAGGACTACATCGCAATCCCCAAGGCCAACGGCTACCAGTCGCTGCATTCGATCCTGTTCGGCCCCAATGGCACCCCGATCGAGATCCAGATCCGCACCGTCGACATGAACCGGCTGGCCGAATCGGGCGTGGCATCGCATTGGATGTACAAGTCGGCCGACACGGCATTGAACGACGTGCAGTCTCGCACCCACCGCTGGCTGCAGTCGCTGCTCGATATTCATGCCGACCATGGCGATTCGCCGGAATTCCTCGAACATATAAAAGTCGACCTGTTTCCGGACGAGGTCTACGTATTCACGCCGAAAGGCAAAATCATGGCTCTGCCGCGCGGCGCGACGGCGGTCGACTTTGCGTTCGCGGTGCACACCGACGTCGGCCGCCACTGCGTTGCGGTGAAGATCAACTACGAACTGATGCCCTTGCGCACCCAGCTCAGGAACGGCGACCACGTCGAGATCATCACGGCAGCCAATGCCAGCCCCAATGCGGCCTGGCTCAATTTCGTCGTCACCGGCAAGGCGCGCTCGCATATCCGCAACTACCTGCGCACTACGCGGGTGGAGGAAGCGTCGGCGCTGGGCGAGCGGCTGCTCAACCATGCCATCGCCGCGCTGCATCCCGAGCCGGTGGCGCCTGATGCTTCGGTATGGGAGCGCCTGCTCAAGGATTACGGCATGCAGACCCGCGCGGACCTGTTCGCGGCGATCGGCCTAGGCGGCAAATTGCCGCTGGTGGTGGCGCACCAGCTGCTGCACGTGCAGGGCGAAAAAACCGGCGAGCCGGCGCATCCGCATGCCATCAGCATCCGCGGCACGGAAGGCATCGCGGTCGAGCTGGCGCAATGCTGCCACCCGATTCCCGGCGACCCGATTCTCGGCTTCATCCACAAGGACCGCGGCCTGATCATCCATACCCACGACTGCCCGTCGATCCGCGCCTTTCGCACCGACCCCGACAAGTGGCTGGATGTCGAATGGGAAGCCGAGCCGGGCCACATGTTCGACGTCTCGATCAAGGTCGTCGTCGGCAACCAGCGCGGCGTGCTGGCCAAGGTTGCGGCCGCGATCGCCGAACACGGCTCCAACATCGGCAACGTCGCCATGGAGGAGGAGGACGGCAGCCCCTACACCGTGCTGTTCTTCACCGTGCAGGTGGAAAACCGCATGCACCTCGCGCGCGTGATGCGCGGCCTGCGCGTGCTGCCCGACGTGGTGCGGATTTTCCGCATCAAGGGCAGGAAGGACGGCCGCGCCGCGCAAACCCAGTAAGCCACGCCGCCCGATGCGGCGCCGCCGGCTTACGCGTCCGCGTCCGTTATGCCGGCCACCAGGCCATCCGCCAGCCAACTGCGCAGGTACTGCGCGATCAGCGTCGATGCGTCGGCGCGGGTATCGTTCAGGGCCTGGCAGACGTCGGCAAATCGCGCCCCCTCGCGCAGGCGCCCCAGCGCGGCCCACTCGGTTTCGTCCACGCTGCGAAAATGCGGCTGCCAGCCGCGCCGCCACACGCAGAGCGCGGCCGGCGCAGGCAATGGCGCTGCGGTGGGAGGCGTCTCCCCCCGATCGAGCGCGCTCCAGATCGCCGGGGTATTGAACCTGAGCGGACTCAGGGCCAGCGTCGGCACAAACACGAAGCCCAGCGTTTCCCAGTCGCCCGCGCTCGGGGATGCCAACGCCTCGAGCGGCAGGGCCATCGCGTCGGGGCCGTCGAAGGCCTGCCGCAGCAGCCAGTCCATGCGGGCCAGTTCGGCGATGTCCGGATCGCCGGGAAAGCGTTCCGCCAGCGCATCCGGCAACGTCGCGCCGTAGTCGCGCAGGCTGCGATGCATCGGGGGATGCGCTTCGACAAAGGTGAGCGCGCAGGAAGCGAACAGCGCGCCGCCCAGATAGGTCGCGGTTTTTTCGTAGGTGTCGCGCAGGGTATCGACCAGCCGGACGCGGTAGGCGTTGTGGTAGATGCCAAGTCGCTTTCCCACCGGGATACGTCCGCCCGGCCGGATCTGCGGCGCGATGGCACCGGCCGCGTCGAACAGGTACTGCTGGAAATCGTGCTGCGTCGCGGCCAGCCGCATGACGTCACGCGCGCTCATGCCACCGCCCTCCCGCTGCGCGCAGCCGCACCGGCAATTGCGCGCGCCTGGTCGAGTTCGGCGATCAGGTCGGCTAGCGGCGGAATG
>JAKACL010000099.1 GCA_021821425.1 Pseudomonadota bacterium | reverse complement strand
TGCTGTGCACCGCCCACAGGCCAGGCCCGCCGCCGGTCTGGCGCACGGCCAGATCCAGCAGGTGGTCGTCGAATTTGATGACATCGGCCGTCGGACCGCCTTCCCAGCGCATCAGGAACGACCAGACCGGGCGGTAGTTCACCGCGTGCAGGCGCTCTTGCAGCCGCGGCAGCGCGTCGAGCATCGGGATGGCCTGCGGCGTGGGCACGCTGCAGATCACGCAGTCGAAATCGTCCCGCACTTCGCCGTTTTCCAGGATCAGCGTGCGCGGCTGCAAGGTGACCACCCGCGAACGCGTGTGCAGGCGCGCCGTGCCCATCACATGGCGCACCAGTTTCGAGGGTTCGATCGTCGGCACGACGTGATTCTGCAGCTGCGCCTGTTCCCATGAAATCGTGGCGCGGCCGCGCCAGACGTCCCCGCGCACCGGCGCCACCCAGCCCTGGCGTACCCACTCGCGCAGCTGGCTGCGGAAGGGATCGCGCCTGGCCGAGAGGAAGGGCGAACCGAGCGCGCCCCAGCCCCCGTCAATGCGTCGGGTCGACATCCGTCCGCCGGCGCCTCGCGCCTTGTCGAACACGTCCACCTCCCAGCCGGCCGCGGCGAGCGTGCCTGCGCAGTGGGCGCCGGCGATGCCTGCCCCGACGATGCCTGCCTTGAATTTTTTCATGCCCTTGCCCTTTGTTCGTGCGTCCGCGGCGGCGTCTACAAGATGAAATGTGCCGCGCAGTTCCAGGCTGAACTCTATCAGCAAACGCTTAAATTCAGATGCAAAAACCCTGCATGCGCCAATGACGTCACGCCGGGTCCAGCGTCTTTTGCATCGCGACATGCGGGATGCCGGCCTCCTCGTATTCGCCGCCCACCGCGGTGAATCCGGCGCGTGCATAAAACGCGGCCGCATGGGTTTGCGCGCTCAGCCGGAGCATGCTGTGCCCGCGGGATTGCGCAGTGTCGAGAACTGCCGCCAGCAGCGCGCGGCCGACGCCGCGGCCGCGCCACGCCGGCAGCACGGCCATGCGGCCGAGGTGTCCGTCCGGCAACAGGCGGGCGCAGGCGATGGCCTGCCCGGCCTGGTCGACAACCAGAAAATGCAGCGAGCCGGCGTCGTCGGCATCCCATTCCAGCGCTTCGGGCACGCCCTGCTCGTCGATGAACACGCTGCGCCGGAGCTGCGACAGCCGGGCCTGTTCGTGCGCCCAGTCGGTGAGGTGTATTGTGAATTCAGGCATGGTCCGACTGCAGGGTGAAACGATGCGCGGCGCGGCGCCCGCGACCGGCGCGGATGCCGCTCAGCACCCCGAGGCCGGCGACGAAATAAAGTCCGGTGATCAGCAGTGCCTGCCGGTGATCGCCCGCGGTCAGCCAGCTGGTTGCGCCATAAGTCAGCGGGCCGATGATCGACGCCAGCTTGACCGCAAGCCCCCACAGGCCGAAAAACTCGGCCTGGTGCGCCGGCGGCGCCAGCAGTCCGACCATGGCACGTCCCGCCGACTGCGACGCGCCCATGCAGAGGCCGGCCAGATTGGCGGCGACCCAGAACATGCGCTCGTCGGGCGCCGCCCAGGCCAGCAGCACCATCGCAATCCAGCCGACCAGCGTCACGGCGATCGCCCGTACGTGGCCGATGCGGTCCTGCACGTGACCAAATGCAAACGCGCCCAGCGCGGCCGTGACGTTGACCACCAGCACCAGCACGATGGTCTGCTGGGTGTCGAAGCGGAACACCAGCGTGGCGTAGATCGCCGCCAGCGTGATGACGGCCTGGATGCCGGCCTGGTACAGCACGGTGCAGAACAGAAAACGCTTGAGATCGGGCAGCTGGCGCAGATGGCCGAGGGTATAGCGCACCTGCCGCCAGGCATTGCGCTGCGTGTGGGGGCCTGTCGGGGTGGCGCGCTCGCGCAGAATCAGCAGCGTCGGCAGGCTCGCCAGGAAGAAAATCGCGGCGGTGATCAGCATGGCCACCGGCACGAACTCGGCCGCGCCCTGCCCGGCCGCCTGCGCCCCACTGATGTATGCGAGGCTGGCGCCGAGCGAAACCAGTCCGCCGACGTAGCCGAGCGCCCAGCCCCAGCCCGAGATGCGCCCCAGCGCGCGCGGACGGGCCAGTTCGGGCAGGAAGGCGGCGATCAGGTTTTCGCCGGTGCCGAAAAAATAATTGGAAAGAATCAGCGCCGCGATCGACAGCACCAGCGCCCCCGGCGAGGCGAAGTACAGCGCCGCGGTAAAGCCGACGCAGCCCAGCGTGGTGAGCCATAGCCACTTTTTCTTGCTGGCGTGGGCGTCGGCCCAGGCGCCGATCAGCGGTGCGGTCAGCATCACCAGCGCATACGATACCGACAGCGCGAGCGTCCACGCGAAGGTCGCCCAGGCCGCATTGCCGGCAACCACCGCGACGAAATAGGCGCCGAATACGGCGGTGATGACGACCGTGGTGTAGCCCGAATTGGCAAAGTCGTACATGGCCCAGGCCCAGACTTCGCGGCGCTGCACGCCGGGCCGCAGCAGGCTTGCCATCAGTCGGCACCGGCCTCGGCTTCGGCCTGCTGCTGCAGCGCCCACATGTGGGCGTACACGCCGTTTTGCGCCAGCAGGTCGGGGTGGCGGCCGCGCTCGACGATGCGGCCGCCGTCGAGCACCAGAATTTCGTCGGCCTCGACTACGGTGGACAGGCGGTGCGCAATGACGAGGCTGGTGCGACCGCGTGCGATTTCCAGCAGCTCGGCCTGGATGGCCTTTTCGGTCTTGGTGTCGAGCGCCGAGGTCGCCTCGTCCAGGATCAGGATGGCCGGGTTCTTCAGCAGCGTGCGCGCAATCGCCACGCGCTGCTTCTCGCCGCCCGAGAGCTTGAGCCCGCGCTCGCCGACCACGGTGTCCCAGCCTTGCGGCAGGCTTTCGATGAAGGCGAGGATATGCGCCGCGCGCGCTGCCTCGACCACCTCGCCCCGCGTCGCATTCGGGCGGCCGTAGGCGATGTTGTAGTAGATGCTGTCGTTGAACAGCACGGTATCCTGCGGCACCACGCCGAGGGCGGCGCGCAGCGAGTCCTGCGTGACGTGGCGGATATCCTGGCCGTCGATGGTGATGCTGCCTGAACCGACGTCGTAGAAGCGGAACAGCAATCGGGCGAGCGTCGACTTGCCGGCGCCGCTCGCGCCCACCGCCGCCACTGTCTTGCCGGCCGGAATGGTGAAGCTGACCTCGTGCAGGATCGGGCGGTCGGCGTTATAGGCGAAGCTCACCTTGTCGAATTTGACTTCTCCGGCGACGACATCCAGTTCGCGCGCATCGGGCGCGTCCTCGACTTCGCGCGGCCGCTGCATCAGCGCGAACATGCGCTCGACGTCGGTGATCGATTCCTTGATCTGGCGGTACATCACGCCGAGGAAACTGAGCGGCTGGAACATCTGCAGCAGGAAGGCATTGACCATCACCAGGTCGCCCAGGGTCAGCGTGCCCTCGACCACGCCGGCGGCGGCGCGCAGCACCATCAGCGTGACGCCGATGGCGATCACCCCGGCCTGCGCGGCATTGAGCATGCCCAGCGAACGCTGCGACTTCAGCGACATCGCCTCCCACTCGATCAGGCTCCTGTCGTAACGCTCGGCCTCGTATTTCTCGTTGCCGAAGTACTTCACCGTCTCGTAGTTCAGCAGGCTGTCGATGGCGCGACCGTAGGCTTCGGAATCGAGGGTGTTGGCTTTGCGCACGAACTGGGTGCGCCATTCGGTGATGGTGACGGTAAAGCCGATGTAGGCGGCGAGCGTGATCAGCGTCAGCACGCCGAACACCCAGTCGAGCTTGACGAACAGGATGCCCGCGACCATCAGGATTTCCAGCACCGTCGGAGCGATGCGGAACAGCAGGTAGCCGACCAGGCTGGACAGCGCCTTGGAACCGCGCTCGATGTCGCGGGTGATGCCGCCGGTCTGGCGCTCCAGGTGGAAGCGCAGCGACAGCGCATGCAGGTGCTTGAACACCGCCATGCTGATGCGGCGCATCGCGCGCTGCGTGACCTTGGCGAAAATCACGTCGCGCAGGTCGGCGAAGGTGGTGCTGGCGAAGCGCAATACCCCGTAGCCGAGGATCAGGGCCAGCGGCAGCACCAGCTCGGCACGCGGCTGGTCGAGCGCATCGATGATTTCCTTCAGCACCAGCGGCACCGCCACCGAGGCCAGCTTGGCGCCGACCAGCAGCGCCAGCGCCAGCAGCACGCGGCCGCGGAATTCCCACAGATAGGGAAACAGGCGGCCGAGGGAACGCAGGCTGGCCTCGCCGGGCGGCGGCGGCGCGGTATGGGAATGGACGGCAGGATGCATCAGGTCGGGTAGAATCTCGTTTTTGCTTTTCCCGATTTTACGTCCACGCACGGCCGATGCCGACGCGGACCGCTTATTTAATGAAGCTCTACGGCATCCCCAACTGCACCACCGTCAAGAAAGCGCGCGCCTGGCTCGCCGAACACGGCCACGACGCACCTTTCCACGACTTCAAGAAACAGGGCGTCGACGCGGCATGGCTGAAGCAGGTCGTCAATCAGACCGGCTGGCAGGCGCTGCTCAACACCCGCGGCACCACCTGGCGCAAGCTCCCCGATGCGGATAAGGAAGCGGCCAGCAACGAGGCCGGCGCGATGGCCCTGATGATTGCCCAGCCCAGCGTGATCAAGCGCCCGGTGCTGGAACGCGACGGCCGCTACCACCTCGGCTTTGCCGAAGAACAATACGAAGCCCTATTCGGAGCCTGATGCTGCATGGCCAATGAAACGCTCGAGGAAGCAGTCCTCGCCAACGCAACTGTCGCGCTTGCAGTCGAACTGCTCAAGCGCAAATCCCTGACGCCCGACGACGCCGGCTGCCACGATCTGATCGCTGCGCGTCTGCAGGCATGCGGCTTCCACATCGAACGCCACTGCCACAACGGGGTCGACAACCTGTGGGCGCGCAAGGGCACGGCGTCTCCCGTGGTCTGCTTCGCCGGCCACACCGACGTGGTGCCGACCGGCCCGCTCGACCAGTGGCTGTCCGACCCCTTCGGGCCGACACTGCGCGACGGCAAGCTCTACGCGCGCGGCGCCGCCGACATGAAAACCTCGGACGCCGCCTTCGTCGTCGCGACCGAACGTTTTGTCGCTGCGCATCCGGACCATACCGGCTCGATCGCCTTTCTGCTGACCTCGGACGAGGAAGGCCCGGCCACCGACGGCACGGTGAAAGTGGTCGAGACCTTGCGCGCGCGCAATGAGCTGCTCGACTACTGCATCGTCGGCGAGCCCACCAGCGCCGCCGAATTCGGCGACACCATCAAGAACGGCCGGCGCGGCTCGCTCTCGGGCACGCTGCGCGTCAAGGGCGTGCAGGGCCACATCGCCTACCCGCATCTGGCCAAGAACCCGATCCACCAGGCCGCGCCGGCAATTGCCGAGCTCGCCGACACCATGTGGGACGAAGGCAATGCCTGGTTTCCGCCGACCACCTGGCAGATTTCCAATATCCACGCCGGCACCGGCGCCAGCAACGTGATCCCCGGCGTGCTCGAGATCCAGTTCAATTTTCGCTATTCCACCGCCAGCACCGCCGAAGGCCTGATGGATGCGATGAACGAAATCCTCGACAGCCACGGCCTCGACTACGAGATCGACTGGAATCTGTCGGGGCGCCCGTTTTTGACGCCGCGCGGCCCGCTGTGCGACATGCTCTCCGCGGCAATCCACGAGGTGACCGGGCTGACGCCCGAGCTGTCCACCTCCGGCGGCACCTCGGACGGCCGCTTCATTGCCGACATCTGCCGCGAGGTGGTCGAGTTCGGCCCGCTGAACAGCAGCATCCACAAGCTGAACGAGCACGTGGTGCTGGAAGACATCGAGAGACTGGCAACGGTTTACCAGAAGACACTGGAAAAACTGCTGACATGAAACATTTCGACGACACCGAATCCTTGATCACCGTGCGCGACTGGCTGCGCTTCGCGGTGTCGCGCTTCAACGAGGCGAAGCTGTTTTTCGGCCACGGCTCGGACAACGCGTTCGACGAGGCGGCCTACCTGATCCTGCATACCCTGCACCTGCCGCTCGACCGGCTGGAGCCCTTTCTCGACGCCAGCCTGACGCATGGCGAATCGGAGGAAGTGCAGGCGATGATCGAGCGGCGGGTGCGCGAGCGCATTCCCGCCGCGTATCTGACCCACGAAGCCTGGCTGGGCGCGCATCGCTTCTATGTCGACGAGCGGGTGATCGTGCCGCGCTCTTTCATTGCCGAGCTGTTGCCTGAGCAGCTGGCGCCGTGGGTGGAAAAACCGGACGAGGTGACGCGCGCGCTCGACCTTTGCACCGGCTCGGGCTGCCTCGCGATCCTGGCGGCGCTCGCCTTTCCGAATGCCGACGTCGATGCGGTGGACCTGTCGAAGGATGCGCTCGATGTCGCTGCGAAGAACGTCGCCGATTACGGCCTGGCGGACCGTATCGAATTGATTGAATCGGACCTGTTCGCGGCGCTGGACGGCCGCAGCTACGACGTCATTCTCAGCAACCCGCCCTACGTGAACGCCGAATCGGTCGCCGCGCTGCCGCCGGAATACCAGGCGGAACCGGCGCTGGCGCTGGGTTCGGGCGAAGACGGGCTGGATGCGACGCGGCAGATACTTGCGGCCGCCAAAAGCCACCTCAATCCGGACGGCCTGCTGGTGGTGGAGATTGGCCACAACCGCGACGTCCTCGAAGCCGTCTACCCTGCCCTGCCCTTTACCTGGCTCGATACCGAAGGCGGCGAGCAGTTCGTCTTCATGCTGCGGCGCGAAGACCTGCCCTGACCCCCCGGCGTCCGCCTCTTCTGCTAGGCATAGCGGACGCGTTCCGGCTCCACCAGCATCGCAATCAATGCATCGGCCGGCACCGGCCGGCTCATCAGATAGCCCTGGCCGAATTCGCAGCCGTGTTCGCGCAGGAATTCGTATTGCGCGCGCGTCTCGATCCCCTCGGCAACGACCTGCAGGCCGAGGCCCTTCGCCAGCCCGAGGATGGACGTGATGATCTGGGTATCGTCCGGCTGCCCCGGAATCTTGCTGACGAAGGACTGGTCGATCTTGAGCGTGTGAAACGGCAGCTGCTTGAGGTAGCTCAGGCTGGAATAGCCGGTGCCGAAATCGTCGAGAGACAACCTCACCCCCATTGCGCGCAGGGTGTCCAGCGTGGCGCGCACGTCGTCGTTCATGATCAGCATCACGTTCTCGGTGATTTCGAGCTCGAGGCATTCGGGCGCGAGGCCGGTGCGCAGCAAGGCCTGCTCGACCGATTTCACCAGCCGTTTGTCCTGGAATTGCCGGGTCGAGACGTTGACCGCGAGGGTCAGGTTTTCGGCCAGGCCCCGTTGCTGCCAGGCGCGCAGTTCGGCACAGCCGGCCTCCAGCACCCATTCTCCGAGCTGAACGATCAGTCCACTGTCCTCCGCGGCGGAGATGAAGGCGCCCGGCATGACCAGACCGCGTTCCGGATCGTCCCAACGCAGCAGCGCCTCGACGCCGACGAAGCGCTGACTCGCCAGTTCCACGACCGGCTGGTAATGCAGCAGCAACTCGTCGCGCTCCAGCGCCTGGCGCAGGCGGGTGTCGAGCGTCAGCCGCTCGACCACGCGTTCGGTCTGCTTGGCGTGATAGAACAGGAAGCGGTTGCCGCCCTGTTCCTTGGCCTGATACATGGCGGTGTCGGCATGCTTGAGCAGGCTGTCGATCGAATCGGCATCGTCCGGATACAGCGCAATGCCGATGCTGCAACTGGAGTAGATCTGGGTTGCACCGATGTCGATCGGGGTGGTCAGGCTTTCGAGCAGGCGCATGGCGACCGCTTCCGCGTCGGTGAGCGCACCGATGTCGGACACGATCACGACGAATTCGTCGCCACCGAAACGGCTCAGGTGATCGTGCACTCTCAGCACCGATTGCAGGCGGGCGGCGATCTGCTGCAGCAGCAGGTCGCCGGCGCCATGGCCGAGCCCGTCGTTGATGTTCTTCAGGCGGTCGATGTCGATAAACATCAGGGCCAAGCGCTTGTCGGTACCCTGCATCACCGTCATGGCGTCTTCCAGCGCGATGCGGAAGCCTTCGCGGTTCGGCAGCCGGGTCAACCCGTCGAAATAGGCCAGCTGGTTCAGGTGCGCTTCGGCCTGCTCGCGCTGCTCGATCTCCGTCTGCAACTGATCGGCGCGCTGCTGCAGTTCGCCGGTCTGCCGGCGCACCTGGTGTCGCAGGATGCCCGCAAGCGCCACCACCAGCAGCAGCAGGCCGGCGGCGCCGGCGGCGGCCCATGGCAGCCAGTGGGGATTTTGCGCCGGAACGGCTTCGAGCCAATTCTGCAAGGACTGGTAGTAGACCGATTCCGGGTCGGCCTTGAGCGCGGCCAGATGGCGGTCGAGCGTATTCAGCACGGCCGGGTCCGCGTGTTTTGGCGCAGCGTAGTGGACAAACACCGGATTGAAGACGATGCCGGTGACGACCAGGGCCGGCCCCTGCGCATGCAACGCGGCAAACACCCGGTTGACCGCGCCGGCATCGGCGCGCTGGTCGGCGATGGCCTGCAGCACCTCGGGATAACTGTCGACGTAGACCGGGGTGAAAGCGGCGTCGAAGCGCGTCGCCAGTTCGAGCAGGGCCTGGCTGTGCGTGCTGCTGCGCATCAACGCAACGCGCTTGCCCTTGAGGTCGGGCAGCGCATTGATCTGGCTGTCGGCATGACGGTACACCATGCCCCAGTTGCCGATCAGGTTTTGCCGGGTGAACTGGAAACGTGCCGCGCGTTCATCGCTGTAGGCAATGCCCACCATCAGGTCGATCTCGCCGCGCTCCAGCCGTTCGACCAGGCGGTCGAAACTGTCCGGCACGTAGCGGACCTGCCAGTTTTCGCGCTCGGCCACCCAGCGGATCACGTCGATCGCGATGCCTGCCGGCGGGGCGCCTGCCGGGAGGGTGACGATGGGCGCGTTCTCGAATACCCCCACGCGCACCGGCACCCGCGCAGGCGCGGCATGGGCCAGCGCGGCCGACAGCAGCCCGATCAAACATGCCTGCAGCAGAATCCGGAACGCCATGCGATTGTCAGTCCTGAAAGAAAGCCCTATCGGGTATTACGGCTTCCGGGTGGAGTGTCTGAAGTTGTCCGCAGTATAGGCAATCATCGGCCCGATGCCGCACAGCACCCCTTCCCGGGGCATGGCCATCGCGCGCAGGCCTGGGATGGACTCTGGCTAGGGCAGGTTGAGCGCCAGGCTGGCGGCGATCTCCCCTGCCAGCTGCCGGGCAGCGTGCCTGACCGGCGCCGTCGCGGTTTCGCTCAGGCAGGCCGTGCCGATTTCAATCCCATACAGGTCGACCCGGGCCGGCAGCGCGTCAAGTTCGCGCGCCAGCAACAGCGCGTCGAGAACGCCAAAGCCGTGGCTCGACAGGCCCTGTCCATAGGCTGGCCAGTCTTCCGGGGCGAAGCGCCGGATATCGCCCGCCTGGCCGCCGGCCCGCATCGCATCGATCAGGATGAGCCGGGACACGCCCGCGAACAGCGGAATCAGGCTGGCGCCGGGCCGGTCCAGCTTGTCGAGATCGAC
>JAKACL010000098.1 GCA_021821425.1 Pseudomonadota bacterium | reverse complement strand
CTTGCGATGCGCGAGACGGAACAGCTGGTCCATGACCAGGCCGATCAGCCCGATCAGGATAATGCCGACGAAGATCTTGTCGGTTTGCAGAAAGCGCTGCGCCTTGAGGATCGAATAGCCGAGGCCGGAGTTTGCGGCGACCAGTTCGGCCACCACCAGATAGGTCCAGGCCCAGCCCATGGTGACCCGCAGGGTGTCGAGCAGCGCCGGCTTGGCGGCCTGAAAGATCACCAGGTTGATCGTTTCGCCCTTCCGCGCGCCCATCGTCTGCGCCGCCTCGATCTGCGCCAGCGGCACGCGGCGCACGTCCTCGGCCATCATCAGCACCATCTGGAAAAAGGTGCCGATGAAGATGATGGAAATCTTCGACGATTCCTCGATCCCCACCCACAGCATCACCAGCGGAATGAAGGCCACCGCCGGCATGTAGCGGATGAAATCGGTGAGCGGTTCCAGCACCGCCTGCACCGGGCGGAAGGTGCCGATCATCAGCGCCAGCGGCAATGCGATCACCGCCGACATCAGGAATCCAACGGTGACGCGGTAGATGCTGATCCCCATGTCGGACAGCAGCTCGTCTTCCGTGTACCAGGCGACCAAACGCTTGAACACGTCGACCGGGCCGGGCAGGAATACCTTGTCCACCGCCGCCCCGCTCGACACGATCCACCACAGGCCCAGCGGCGCCAGCAGGCCGAACGCGGCGAACAGCCAGTACTGCCTGCGGGACAACGGACCACGGATCGCCCACATGCCGGGACGTCGCGGTCGAATGCCGTGTCGGGAGGGCATGGTCATGTCGGCCTGCTTACTTGACGCCGGCCACTTCCTTCACCAGCGAGGCGTCGAGGCCCTTGGCGAAGTCGACCTTGCCTTCCATCAGCTTGTTGTCGAGAAGGAACTTGGAAATGGTCGGTGCCGCGCCCAGGAGCGAGGTCGGATCGGTGGCCGGGCCGAAGGCCTGCAGGTTGGCTTTCTGGTCGAAGAACTTCGTGCCCGGCAGGAAGACCTTGTAGTCCTTGGCATCCATGCCAACCACCTTGGCCATGATCTTCGCCGCTTCATCGGGGTTGCTGCGCAGGAAAGCTTCGACCTCGTACCAGGCACGGACCATGCCGACGAAGTCCTTGCGCTTGGCTTTCAGCGACTTCTCCTGCACCACCAGCAGGTCGGGCACCAGGCCAGGCAGGTCCTTCGAGGTGAAGAGCGGCTTGCCCTTGCCGCTGGTCTGGATGGTGTTGATCCATGGGTTCCATACCACCGCGGCATCGACGCGGCCGGCCATGAAGGCGGCGGCGGCATCGCCGGCGGACAGGCTCACCACGTTCACATCCTTCAGCGTCATGCCGTTCTTGCTGAGCGCCATGGTGAGAATGAAGTGCGACACGCTGAATTCTTCCAGTGCGATCTTCTTGCCCTTCAGGTCCTTGAACGACTTGATCTTGGGGCCGACCATCAGCGCGTCGTTGCCGGCCGAGTTGTCGTTGACCAGAATGGTCTTCAGCGCGATGCCCTTGGCCAGCGGCGCCATGGTGTCGCTCCAGGTCTGCGAGTTGCCGTCGAGCTGGCCGGCCGACAGCGCGCTGATCGAATCGGTGTAGTTGGCGAACCACACCAGCTTGACGTCGGCGCCATGCTTCTTGAAGAAGCCCTTCTGCTCGGCGACGTACCAGGCCACCCAGCCCGGCCAGTCGGACACGCCGATCTTGACTTCGGCCTGTGCCGTCATGGGTTGGGCCAGCAGGGCAAAACCGAGGCTGGCAACGAGAATGCGGGTAAGGCGCGCGATGTTCATAGAGGGCTCCTGTGTGGATGGTCAAAATGACTTCCCGGGAAAGCGTCGCGCGATCGCACTCTCCCGGGCTTTTATCCCTCCGTGGAGCCCCGCATGGACGGAGCCGGCTGCTCTCGGACCAGACATCTCAAGGGGAGACCGGAACCCTAGCTGCGCATTTGCGGTTCATGCGACGGCGTGCGCCGCTTTCCCGTTGCGTAAGTAAAAGCAATGGCTATGCCAGGCCCACACAGAACACACAAGCCCATGAATTTGTTTTGGATTATTGATTGACATCCCTGCACACGCACGCGGGCTTCGTTACCCGTGTTCCGTATTGGTGCGAAATACATTCGTGCTGCACCAAAGCGGCCCCTGAAGGCCCTTGGACGTATTAGGGCGTGTTAACACTAATTTCGCGGCAACCCGAAGGGACGGGTCGATTCGGGCGCACTCCTTTGTCGCAAGCCGCTTGCAGTGAGCGACACTGCGGCGCGCCTCGCTTCGCGGCCTGCATCCCGAATCGGCCTCGTCGCGGACGTGAAATTAGCGTTAACACGCCCTAATCGCTGGCGACGAATGCCGAATAAAAAGGGGCGCTCTGCAGAGCGCCCCAGCTTCCTCGGAGATAAAGAAGGTTTAGAGGTTGTAGGCTCGCTCGCCATGGCTGGCGGTATCGAGACCTTCGCGTTCCTGTTCTTCGGTGACGCGCAGCCCCATGGTCATGTCGATCAGCTTGAACAGTACCAGGCTGACGATGCCCGACCAGGCGATGGTGATCAGCACGCCCTTGGCCTGGATGACGACCTGGCCGACCATCGCATAGTCGTCGACACCGACGCCACCGAGCGCCGGCGACACAAAGATGCCGGTACCGATCGCGCCGATGATGCCGCCGATGCCGTGGATGCCGAAGACGTCGAGACTGTCGTCGTAGCCGAGCATCTTCTTCAGGCCGGTGACGCCCCACAGGCAGACCACGCCGGCAACCGCGCCCAGCACGATCCCGCCCATGGTGCCGACCAGGCCGGCTGCGGGCGTGATCGCCACCAGACCCGCTACCACGCCGGATGCGAGACCCAGCATGGAGGGCTTGCCGCGCAGCATCCATTCGGCGAACATCCAGGACAGGCCTGCAGCCGCCGTCGCGAGGATGGTGTTGATGAAGGCCAGCGCAGCGCCGCCGGTGGCTTCAAGGTTGGAGCCGGCGTTGAAGCCGAACCAGCCCACCCACAGCAGCGAGGCGCCGATCATGGTCATCGGCAGGCTGTGCGGCGGCATCGCGTCGCGGCCGTAGCCGATGCGCTTGCCCAGCACGATGGCACCAACCAGTGCGGCGATACCGGCGTTGATGTGCACCACCGTGCCGCCCGCGAAGTCGAGGTCGCCCGCTTCGAACAGATAGCCGCCGGTTGCCCACACCATGTGCGCGATCGGCAGGTAGGAGAAAGTGAACCACAGCGCGCCGAACACCAGCAGGGCGGAGAACTTCACCCGCTCGGCCAGGCCGCCGACGATCAGCGCCACGGTGATGGCGGCAAAGGTCAGCTGGAAAGCGACGAACGCCAGTTCGGGAATCACCACGCCGTCGGTGAAGGTCGCCGCCGTGCTATCGCCCGTGATGCCGGCGAGGAACATCTTCGACAGGTCGCCGATCGCCCAGTTGAGGCCGCCGCCGTCGCCGAACGCCAGCGAGTAGCCGTACACCGCCCACAGGATCGAGATCAGGCAGAAGATGGCCATGACCTGGGTCAGCACCGACAGCATGTTCTTGGCGCGCACCAGGCCGCCGTAGAACAGCGCCACGCCCGGAATGATCATCAGTATGACCAGCAGGGTGGAGACCAACATCCAGGCGGTATCGCCCTTGTCCGGAACGGGTGCGGCGGTTTCTTCCGCGGCTGCGGCTTCCGCCGGCGCGGCTTCGTCAGCCGCGACCGGTGCTTCCACCGCAACGGCATCCACCGTTTCGACCGCGGCCGCTTCTTCCACCGGCGCGGTCACGTCCTGCGCCACCGTCAAACCGGGAGACAGCAGGGCAAGCAGCAGCCCCAATGAAGCAAATAGCTTTTTCATGTTCATGCTCCTTACAGGGCGTCGGGGCCGGATTCGCCCGTGCGGATACGCACGACCTGCTCCAGGCTGGTGACAAAAATCTTGCCGTCGCCGATCTTGCCGGTGTTGGCCGCTTTCTCGATGGCCTCGATCACGCGCTCCAGCAACTCGGCCTTGATGGCCAGTTCAATCTTCACTTTGGGCAGAAAATCGACCACGTATTCCGCGCCGCGATACAGCTCGGTGTGTCCCTTCTGCCGCCCAAACCCCTTCACTTCCGTAACCGTCAGGCCGGTGACGCCGATGGCCGACAAGGCCTCGCGTACTTCGTCCAGCTTGAACGGCTTGATGATTGCCGTTACGAATTTCATGTCGTCTCCCAAATTAAGACAGGGGAAAAACGGCGCGGTGCATGTGTCCGCTCCGGTGAGTCAGCCGATTAAAACGCCTTGGAAATCCAGACGGTGGTCGTGCTGTCGCCCAGGAATTCGCCGTTGGCATCGGTCCAGACCGCACTGTCGGCATCGGTGTCGGTGTACGCCACGCCGATGGTCACGCCATCCATGACCGGGGTCAGCTTGCCCATGTCATAGGCTGCGCTGATTTTCCAGTCGTCATAGTCCTGTGCGCTGTTGTTCTCGAACGTGAACGTTCCCCAACTGGCACCCAGGGTCAGGCCGGTTTCACCGACCGGGACACTGGCCGAAAGGGCCAGATAGTCGGAACCGTCCGCGTTGGCAAAGCCGAAGACTTCGTCGCTGATGTAGTGGGAATACTTGACCGTGAACCACTTCCAGCCCAGCGCGGCATAAAGCTCGCTGGTGTCGGCCTCGGTGATGTTGGCCGGATGGTCGCCAGGGTAAATGTACTGGATCGCACCCAGATCGAAGGTCAGGCCGGTACTGCCGATGCCGCCGCGAAAGCCGCCGTAGACGTCGATTTCCACGTTGCCTTTGGTGTAGCCCTGGTAGTCCTCGAGCCAACCCACGTTGGACGCCCAGGTGCCGAGATAGAAGCCGCTGGCGTGCGAATAGTCCAGGCCACCCTGAATGGCGGGGTCGCCGCCGGTTTGCGAAATGCCGCGGAAAACGTAGTCGCTATACAGGCCGACGTTGGCGCTCAGGCTATGCGGACTTTCTTCCACGGCCATCGCAGCTGTGGGCATGCCCACCAAACCAGTCAGAACCAAAGCGTGTACAAGTTTTTTCATGAAAGTCTCCCTAAGTAATGAAGGCGCGCAAAATTGCGATGGATAACCAGCACAAGCTGTGCCAGATTTTTTTTCAAATAAATTCAATAACTTGTGATTTGAACGCCACAAAACCCAGCATAGATCGCACTCTGCTGGTGCACTACCAAAACCGGATGCACCCAATTCGTGCCGGGGCCTGCGACAGGGGTTGGTTACGCGGCATGCGCGACGCTTGCTACACTGCCTGCTTGACAGGAGGCCGCATGAGTCCGAATCCGAAATTCCCCAACCCCGCTTTCCTCAACGATCTCGTCAGCAAGCTGGGCGAAGTGTTGAAGCAATCGCCCGCGAAAGACATCGAGCAGAATCTCAAGGCCGGCGTGACCTCGATGCTGGGCAAGCTCGACATGGTGAGCCGCGAGGAATTCGACGTGCAGACCGAGGTACTTGCGCGCACGCGCGAAAAGCTGGCGCAACTGGAAGCACGGCTGGCCGACCTGGAAAAGCAGCAGCGCGAAACAGAAGACTGAACACGTGGCCGTCGCCGTCGTCAAAAGCCGGGCCCTGAACGGCATGGACGCGCCCGAGGTGGTGGTCGAGGCGCATCTGGCCAACGGCCTGCCCGCATTCACCCTGGTGGGGCTGCCGGAAACCGAAGTCAAGGAAGCACGCGACCGGGTGCGCGCGGCGATCCAGAACGCACGCTTTGAATTTCCGGCGCGGCGCATCACGGTCAACCTCGCACCGGCCGACCTGCCCAAGGAATCCGGGCGCTTCGACCTGCCGATCGCGCTGGCGATCCTGGCCGCATCCGGGCAGATTCCCGCCGACAAGTTCAAAGAAACCGAATTCGCCGGCGAACTCGCGCTGACCGGCGAATTGCGTGCGGTGCGTGGCGCGCTGGCGATGGCGCTGGCCACCCGCAGGGCGGGACGGCGGCTGGTGCTGCCCGCCGCGTCGGCCGGCGAAGCGGCGCTGGCCAGCGGCGTCGAGACCTACGGCGCGACCAGTCTGCTGGAAGTGTGCGCCTGGCTCGCCGGCCAGCGCACGCTGCCCGAGCCCGCATCCCGCCTCGCGGCGGCGGCGCCCGATTATCCCGATTTCGCAGACGTCAAGGGCCAGGCTGCCGCCCGGCGCGCGCTCGAAGTCGCCGCTGCCGGCAGCCACTCGGTGCTGATGGCGGGCCCGCCCGGCACCGGAAAATCGATGCTCGCCGCGCGCTTCCCCGGCATCCTGCCGGCGATGGACGACACCGAGTCGCTCGAAGCCGCGGCGGTGCAATCGCTCAACGGCGGCTTTCGCCTCGAACACTGGCAGCGCCGGCCCTTCCGCGCGCCGCATCACACCGCCTCGGCGGTGGCGCTGGTGGGCGGCGGCGGCAACCCGCGACCGGGCGAGATTTCGCTGGCCCACCATGGCGTGCTGTTTCTCGACGAGCTGCCGGAGTTCTCGCGGCAGGTATTGGAAGTGCTGCGCGAGCCGCTGGAGTCGGGCCGCATCACGATTTCGCGCGCGGCGCGCCAGGCGGATTTTCCGGCGCGCTTCCAGCTCGTCGCCGCGATGAACCCCTGCCCCTGCGGCTACCTCGGCCATCCCACCCAGGCCTGCCGCGACACGCCGGACCAGATCGCGCGCTACCGCGGGCGCATTTCCGGGCCGCTGCTCGACCGCATCGACATCCAGATCAGCGTGCCGGCATTGAGTGAGAACGAGCTGATGCAGGCAGGCAACGGCGAGCCCAGCGCGCCTATCCGCGCCCGGGTGGAGGCGGCGCGCGCTCGGCAACTGGCGCGCCAGGGTAAACCCAACAGCGCGCTCGGCAGCGCCGAAATCGACCGGCACTGCGTGCTCGACAGCGCCGGCGAAGCCCTGCTGAAGCAGGCCATCGCCCGTCTCAACCTGTCTGCGCGCGCCTATCATCGCGTGCTCAAGCTCGCCCGCACGGTGGCCGATCTCGCCGCCAGCCCCGCCATCGGCACCACGCACCTTGCCGAAGCGATTCAGTACCGGCGGCCTGCATGAGCCGGCTTCGCGCCCTCGCCCCAACCCTCCCCCAGTGGGGGAGGGAGCAGACGTGATACCCAAACCGATTAATGCGCTCGAATCCTGGCGCGAGGAGCAGCGCTCCGCGTGGCTCTATCGCGTGGTGGCCGAATGCGAGGCCGGCACGCCGCGCGCGGCGCTGTTCAACGAATTGGCCGAGGCCGCCGAAGAACAGTCGCGGATCTGGCTCGATACGCTGAAAGCCGAGGGCGGCGCGACGCCCGCGCCCTTCCGCCCCGACCTTCGCACGCGCATGGTGGCGTGGCTCACGCGCAGCCTCAAGCCGCGCGCGATGCGCGGCGTGCTGGCGGCGATGAAAGTGCGCGGCATGGCGCTCTACGATGCGGCCCTGCCCTCGCACGGCGTTCCCACCCGGCGCGAGGATGTTGGCCGGCGACACCGCGGCGCCACCTCGGGCAACGCGCTGCGCGCCGGCGTGTTCGGCGTCAACGACGGTCTGGTGTCCAACGCCGCGCTGATCTATGGCGTGGCGGGCGCGGCGCAGGACCCGGCCACCATCGCGCTGACCGGCGTGGCCGGCCTGCTGGCCGGGGCGTTTTCGATGGCAGCGGGCGAATATGTGTCGGTGCGTTCGCAGCGCGAAATGTTCGAATACCAGATCGGACTGGAACGTGACGAACTGGAAAAATATCCGCAGGAAGAAGCCGCCGAACTGGCGCTGATCTACGCAGCCAAGGGCATGACGCCGGAGGAGGCGCGACGCGTGGCCGACACGCTGATGCAGGATCCCGACCGCGCGCTGGACACGCTGGCACGCGAGGAACTCGGCCTCAACCCCGACGAGCTCGGCTCGCCCTGGGTGGCGGCGCTCTCATCGTTCGCCGCTTTTACCGCGGGTGCGGCGCTGCCGCTGCTGCCGTTTCTGTTCTCCAGCGGTCGCATCGCGCTGCTGGAATCGATTGCGCTGACGACAGTGGGCCTATTCGCCGTCGGCGCCAGCATGAGTCTCTTCACGGGCCGCCACGCCGTCCTGAGCGGCCTGCGCATGCTGGGCATCGGCGGCGCAGCGGGACTGGCGACCTATTTCATCGGCGCTTGGCTGGGCGTGTCGCTGGGCTAGGGTCGAGAGTCAGAAATCGCGGCGCCCCGGATCGCCGAGCGGACTATGTACGCTATCGCACTGAGAAACACCGGAAAGTCCGCGATGATCGGACCTCGATGCCGATCGACCCTATTCGATGGTCAGGCGCATCGTCGGATGGCTGCCGCCATGTCAACCTCTCATATCTGGAGCAGACTCAATGTTACAAACCCTTGCAATTATCCTGATCGTTCTGTGGCTGCTTGGCCTCGTCACCTCATACACCATGGGCGGACTGATTCACATCCTTCTGGTCATCGCAATCGTGGTCATCCTGGTGCGTGTCATCCAGGGCCGTCGCCTTTAATATAGGTAATATAAGGCCTGAGTTCGGCATGCCAGGCAAAGCCGTCCATGGCATGAATCACGCGTACCGCCTACCGGAGAAGATGAAATGAATGCTATGAAAATGTTGGGGATCGCGCTGATCGTGGCCGGCGCCCTGGGTTTGATCTATGGCGGGTTTACCTATACCCAGAACACGCATGAAGCCAAGCTGGGCCCGATCGAATTGACGGTGAAGGACCAGAAGACCGTCAACATTCCCCTCTGGGCCGGGCTGGGGGCCATTGCGGCCGGCGCATTTCTGCTGATTGCGCGCAAATAGCCGCGTGCTGACCCGGCGCATGCCGGGATCGCGCAGTCGCAGCGGAGTACCGGATGCTCCACTCCCTTCACGCTCAATTCTAGGAAAGCCAACATGAACATGACTCTAAGCCTCGCCCCCCTGATTTCGCTGATTGCAGGCATTCTGATTCTGGTGATGCCGCGCCTGCTGAATTACATCGTCGCTGTATATCTGATTGTGATCGGCCTGATCGGGCTGTTCGGCGGCCGCTGAGCTTGTTTCCACCGAGGGCGCGCGCAAGGTGTGCCACCCCGGCCAGGCTTCCCGCAGCGCGTGGCGCGTGTTTTGAAAACCGTGCCGTTTCAGTTGTGCGTATCAACGGGATTCACAAAACGTGACTAACGCACAATGGTTTTTGCTCGTGGGCGGCCTGTTGCTTGCCCGGGCGCTGACGGCACCGTTGCTGCAGCGTCTGCCGGTCACCCCGGCCATTGTCTATCTGGCCGTAGGGCTGCTGGTTGGGCCGACGGCACTCAATCTGTTTCACGTCAACCCGCTGCAGGAATCGGCGCTGCTGGAAGTGCTGACCGAAGTGGTGGTGTTGATTTCGCTGTTTTCCGCCGGGGTCAAAATGCCGGTGCCGTTCAGCTTCGTTCGCTGGCGGACGCCGATTCTGCTGGCATCGGTCTCCATGGCGATCAGTGTCGGGCTGGTCGCCGCCTTTGCTTTTTTCCTGCTTGGTCTGTCGCTGGGTGCGGCTGTCTTGCTGGGCGCCATCCTGGCGCCGACCGATCCGGTGCTGGCGACCGATGTCCAGACCCGTCACCCCGCCGATCGCGACCAGCTCCGCTTTACCCTGACCTGC
>JAKACL010000097.1 GCA_021821425.1 Pseudomonadota bacterium | reverse complement strand
GGCACCGCGCGGGTGAAGCGCTATTCGGCGCGCAACAAGGTCGAGCAGCTGCTGATCGAGAAGGTGTCGCAGGCCTCGGCCAACCAGCGCGCCGGCCGCTGCGGGCGGGTGGCCGACGGCGTCTGCGTCCGCCTCTACGACGAGACCGATTTCGGCAACCGCCCGCGCTTCACCGATCCCGAACTGCTGCGCTCCTCGCTCGCCGGCGTCATCCTGCGCATGAAGTCGCTCGGGCTGGGCGACGTGGTCGGCTTTCCCTTCATCGACCCGCCGAGCAACCGGCTCGTCACCGACGGCTACCAGCTGCTGGCCGAACTGCACGCGCTGGATGAGGCGGGGCAGCTGACCAAGATCGGCGTCAAGCTCGCCAAGCTGCCGCTCGACCCGCGCATTGCCAGAATGCTGCTGGCGGCCGAGCAGCAGCGCTGCGTGCGCGAAGTGCTGATCATCGCCAGCGCGCTGTCGGTGCAGGACCCGCGCGACCGTCCGATGGAGCGCGCGCAGGCGGCCGACGAGAAGCACAAGCTGTTCGCCGACGAGCGTTCCGACTTCATGGGCTGGCTCAAGCTGTGGCGCTGGTACGAGGAGCAGGTGCAGCACAAGAAGACCAACCGCCAGCTGCAGACGCTGTTGCAGGACCATTTCCTGTCGCCGCGGCGGATGCGCGAATGGCGCGACATCCACGGCCAGTTGCACGCGCAGGTCGCCGAACTCGGCCTGCGCGAGAACGACAAGGCCGCCGGCTACGACACGATCCATCAGGCGCTCCTGACAGGTCTTCTCGGCAACATCGGCTTCAAGTCCGACGATGCGAAGGCTCGCCCCAAGCCCGGCGAGGGCAACTACCAGGGCGCGCGCGGCATCAAGCTGTCGATCCATCCCGGCTCGGCGCTGGCGAAAAAAGCACCCGCAAGGGGTACGCCGCCAGACGCTCGCCCTTCGGGCGGTCTTGGCGCAGGCCCGAAGTGGATCATGGCCGCCGAGCTGACCGACACCGGCCGCCTGCTCGCGCGCACCGTCGCCGAGGTGCGGCCCGAGTGGATCGAGTCAGCGGGCCGCCATCTGCTCACGCGCATGTACATCGAGCCGCACTGGGAGAAGGACGGCGCGCGCGTGGTGGCGTTCGAGCGCGTGAGCCTGTACGGCATCACCCTGGTGCCGCGGCGCAAGATCCACTACGGTCCCATCGACCCGGTGCTGTCGCGCGAACTCTTCATCCGCGGCGCGCTGGTGGCGGGCGAATACGACACCACGTCCCCGTGGTTCGCGCACAACCGCGCGCTGATCAGGGAAATCGAGGATCTCGAACACAAGGCGCGCAAGTCGGGCGTGTGGCTGGACGAGGAGCGCATCTTCCGCGTGTTCGACGCACGTATCCCTGCCGAGCTGCACAACGGCGCGGCGTTCGAGCAATGGCGGGCGGAAGCCGAAGCGGCCAATCCGAAAGTTCTGTTCCTGCAGCGCGAGGACATTCTCGGCGAAGGCCTCGGCGCCGACCACACGCTGTTTCCGGAAGCCATGGCGGTCGACGGCGTCGCCTGCACGCTGAAGTACCGCTTCGAGCCCGGCCATCCGCTCGACGGCGTGACGCTGCACCTGCCGCTGTACCTGCTCAATAAAATTGAAGCAGCGCAGGTCGACTGGCTGGTGCCCGGCCTGATCCGCGAAAAGCTCACGCTGCTGTTGAAGTCGCTGCCCAAGGACAAGCGCCGCCCGCTGATTCCGCTGCCCGATACCGTGACGGCCTTTCTCTCGGTGGCGAAGCCGGGCGAACAGGTGCTGACCGCAGCGCTCGCCGCGTTCATCCGCAAGCAGACCGGCACCGACATTCACCCCGACGAATGGAAGGGTGAGCTGCCGGCGCACCTGCAGATGAACGTGAGCGTGATCGACGACAGCGGGCAGGAACTTGCCAGCGGCCGCGATCTCGTCGCGCTGCGCGCGCAGCTCGGGGGTGCGGCGCGCATCACCTACGGCGGCGGCGCCGAGGACAGCGAGTTCGAACGCACCGGCCTCGTCGAGTGGAATTTCGGCGACCTGCCGGAACAGGTGAATTTCAAGCGCGGCGGGCGCGAGCTGATCGGCTATCCGGCGCTGGTCGACAACGGCGAGACCGTCGACCTGCGCCTGCTCGATGCGGCCGACGTGGCGGAGGCCGAGACCCGCCGCGGCGTGGTGCGCCTGCTGCGGATCGCGCTCGCCGCGCAGTTCAGGCAGCTCGACAAGGACCTGCCGCGCGAAACCGCGCTGGCGCTGAAGTTCCGCAGCTTCGGCAGCGCCGAACAGTTGCGCGCGGCGCTGATCGACGCAATTGCCTCGCGCGCGCTCCTTGGCGACGACGACACGCCGCGCGATGCCAAGGCTTTCGGCAAGCAGAAGGAACGTGCCAAGCCGCGGATTGCCGTGGTGAAGCAGGCGCTCTTGCGCGACGTCGCCGACATTCTCGACCTGCACGCGCAGGTAGCGGCGCGCCTGGCCGCCAAGCCCCAATTCACCGCCGCGATGCGCGACGAAACCGCGCATCTCGCCGCGCTGGTGCCGGCGGACTTCATCACCGCGACACCCTGGACGCACCTGAAGGACCTGCCGCGCTATCTGAGAGGCATCCTCAAGCGGCTCGAGAAACTGCCCGCGTCCGAGCAGCGCGATTCGCGCGGCATGGCCGGCGTGCTGACGTTGCAGAACAAGTATCTGGCGCGACGCGGCCAGGTGAAGGGCGAGGCGCCTGCCGAACTCGACGACTTCCGCTGGCAGCTGGAGGAACTGCGTATATCGCTGTTCGCCCAGGAACTCAAAACGCCGTATCCGGTGTCGATCAAGCGTCTCGACAAGCTGTGGGACACGCTTGCCAGACAGCCCCTGGCTTGAGTAGTCTGCCGGCATGACCGAACGCGTCGTCAACCTGCCAAACCTCATCACGCTGCTGCGGATCGTCGCGGTGCCGGTCGTGGCGTGGCTGATCCTGCAGCAGCGCTGGGAGGCGGCCTGCTGGCTGTTCCTCGCCGCCGCGGTGTCGGACGGCCTCGACGGCATGCTGGCGCGCGGGCTCAATCAGATGACGCAACTGGGCGCCGCGCTCGACACCGTCGCCGACAAGGCGCTCGGCGTGGTCACCTTGGTGATGCTGACCCAGGCCGGAGCGATCCCGCTGTGGGTGACGCTGGCGATCCTGCTGCGCGACAGCATCATCGTGCTGGGCGCACTGAGCTACCGGGGGCTGGCGGGGCACATCGACATTCATCCCACCTGGCTGGGAAAGGCCCACATGTTTGCCGAATTCGCGCTGCTGACGCTGGTGCTGGCAGGCCTCGCCGGGCTGTTCGATCTGACGGACTGGCTGCAGCCATTGTTTGTCAGCGTGTTCGCGATCGCCGCGATCTCCGGCATGCAGTATGTGTGGATATGGAGTGCCAAGGCGCGCCGCGAACGTCTGGCCGCCCGGCTGACGCGCTGAGCAGCCTCATTCGGCGGGGGGCGCGCGCCTGCGTTCGCCTGCCCTCGCGGACTTGATCCGGTACATGGCCATGTCGGCGGCCCGCACCAGGGCATCCTCGTCGGTGCCGTCGTCGGGATAGATCGCTTCCCCGATGCTGGCGGCGATGTCGATGTCGAGTCCGTAAAACCGGCTCCCGGCATTGAGCGCCTGTTCGATTTTTTTCGCAGCCGCCCGATAGTCCTCGCGCGCCTGCAATTCCGTCAGCAGCACCACAAACTCGTCGCCGCCGAGCCGCGCGACCGAATCGGAGTCGCGCACGCTATCGGTAAGGCGCCTGGCCACCTCGGTCAGCACGGCGTCGCCGACATGGTGTCCGTGTGTGTCGTTGATCTCCTTGAAGCGGTCCAGGTCCACATACAGCAGGCCCAGTTTGCTGCCGTAGCGATTGGCATGAAGAATCGCCTGCTGCAGGCGGTCATAGAACAGCCGCCGGTTCGCCAGTCCGGTGAGCGGGTCGTGCGTGGCTTCCTCGCGCAGCGCACTGCGCGAATGCTCGAGCGCCTTCAGGTGCTGGTGGATCTGCTGCGATTTCAGCCGGTTCCGGCGCAGCGTGCTCCAGGCGATCAGGGCCGCCAGGCCGATCGCCGTGAGACCGAACGCCAGCGTGAGGAGCAGCGCGCGCCGGTAGGTGGTCCGCGCCCGCTGCTGGGCGGCCAGATTGGCGCGTTGGTAGGCGTTGCGCAAGTCGGCCAGATGCTGGTTGAACGCTTCCTGTAACGGGATCGCTTCCTGCACCAGAAGCTGGCGCGCTTGCGTTTCGAGATCGGCGTTGAACAGATCGACCACGCGTTCCTGCACCGACTGGATTTTGGTGACCAGGCGCGTCTGCTCGTCGAACTGGCGTTGCTCGGCGGCGGTCAAGCCCAGCGAACGCAGGGCATTGCGGCCGCTGCCGACGAGGAATCCCGCGCGATTGAATTCCATGAAATAGGCGTCGCGCTCGAACGGGTCTTCGGTCAGCGCCATGCGAAACAGGCTGTCGGTGCGGAGGTGAGAAGCCACCTGGGTCTGGGTGATGAAGTCGATTTTTCGGTTGTGGTGCTCCACGACGACATCAATCTGCGCGCCCAGTTCATGCAGTTGATACAGGCTGTTGATCAGCAGGACACAGATCAGGGCGATCAGCGCGGTGAAAGCGATTCGGGTGTTGAGCGCAAGTCCCCGCAGCATGTCGTGTCGGCGAGCGCGCTATTCGGGGGCGGCCGGCGCGGGTCGCCCCGCGTCGGCGCTTTGCAGGGTCGCCAGGGTACGCGTCACCTCGGCAACGTGATGTGCGGGCCGCACGCGGTCGAAGCGGGCGGCAATGCGCCCGTCCGGCGCGATGATGAAGGTGCGACGGCGGGCGAGGCGCCCCACGCCCAGATTGAGCAGGCTGTCGTAGGCTGCTGCTGTTTTGCCGTCCGGGTCGGACAGCAGCGGAAACGGCAGCCGGTATTTTCGGGCAAAGTCGGCGTGCGATGCGCTGCTGTCGATGCTGACGCCCAGCACGGCGGCCGTGTGCGCATTCAATATGTCGATGTCGTCGCGAAAGCGGCAGGCTTCCACGGTGCAGCCGGGCGTGTCGTCGCGGGGGTAGAAATACAGCACCAGCCAGCGGCCCGCGTAATCGGCCAGCCGATGGAGCTGCCCATCCTGATCCTGCAACGCAAAATCCGGCGCGGTGCTGCCTTCCGTCCGTCGGGGTCCCGGCCGCAGCATCCACAGGGCGGCACTCGCCAGTACCAGCAGCGCGGCCACGACAACCAGCATTGTTTGGATCATACGTTCTCCTGCCTCCATCATAGTCAGGTTCTGCCCCAATCGGCGGTCGGCAATGCCCGCGCGATTCGGTAGAATGCCGCCACGCCCCGGTAGCTCAGTGGATAGAGCAACCCCCTCCTAAGGGGTAGGTCGGACGTTCGATTCGTCTTCGGGGCGCCACACCATCAAGATCCCAGCGGATGACCGCGCACTGTGCGCTGGCGCACCGACCGGCTGCCCATTTCCCCCTAATCTGACTCGCCTGAACAGACGCAGCGATGCGGGCGATCCTTTGCAACGGCCTTGGGAAAGTCTAAGGTTGTAATGCGAGTGTTCTGTCATGAAGTGAATAACCAGGATGCCTTGAGCCGGTTCACGCGAGCAATCGGGCGTGGGCTTTTTTTGAACTTGATTCACCAAGAGGAATACTTTTCCATGAATGCGAATAACACGTCTGCCAATGCAGAATCTCCCACTGTGACGAAAGAACAGTTGATCCATGATTTCAAGGTGGTGGTTTCCGATGCGGAAGCCCTGCTGAAAGCGACGGCCGGCCAGGGTGGCGAGGCGCTGGCGGCCGCGCGCGCCAAGGCTGAAGCCTCGCTGGCGACCGCCAAGGTCAGAATGAGCGAAGCTCAGGCCGCGATGCTGGCCAAGACCAAGGCCGCTGCCAGGGCAACCGACGAATATGTACACGTGCATCCTTGGCAGGCTGTCGGCGCTGCGGCCAGCATTGGCCTGATCATCGGCGTGCTGATCGGGCGTCGCTAGGCCGAAGATGTCAGACGAATCGCACGCGCCAGGGAGCGGCCTGTTCGACTCCCTGAAAACGCTGTCGGGGAGCCTGGTCGGCCTTGTTCAAACCCGTCTTGAGCTGCTGGCCACCGACATCGCCGAAGAGCGGGTGCATCTGACCCGGCTACTGGTGCTGGGATTGCTGGCCCTGTTCTGCTTTGGCGTGGGCGTGGTGCTGCTGGCGATGCTGATCGTCGTCGTCTTCTGGGACACGTACCGGCTCACGGCACTTGGCGGCCTGACCGGATTATTTCTGGGAGCCGGCGCAGGTCTGGCGGTGTTTGCCCTGCACAAGGCCCGCACCCGGCCGCGGCTGTTCGAGGCGAGCCTCGCAGAGCTGTCCAAAGACCGCCAGCACCTCAACGCCCGGCCATGAACCTGACACTCGCCCAACTGGCCGAACGTCGTCGCCAGCTGGTTGCGCAGGCCGCGTTCCAGCGAACCGCGCTGGCGAACGACATGGCACCCTGGCGCGCACGGCTGGCGCGGGTCGACCAGGGCGTGGCCGCGTTCCGGTATCTCAGAAGCCGTCCGTTCCTGATCCTCGGCGCCGCGCTGCTGTTTGCGGCGGTGCGACCCCGGGGCGTGGGCAAATGGCTGCGGCGCGGCTGGCTGGCGTGGCAGATCGGACGCAGGCTGCGCTGACCGGGTGCAGAGAACGTCCGCCTGTCAGGGGCGTCGGTCAGGACGCATAGCGACAGGCAAGGCCTGCATTGATTCCATTTATTTCAATTCGCCGGGGCGCGCGCTGTGCAGGCTGCGCTATTGCACCGTCTGCTGGCGCTGATACTCGCTGCGTTTCATGTCGATATAGGCGGTCCGATCGAGCTCGCGCAACTGGCGGGGGTATTGCTCGGTCGCGGAAAACCAGGTGTTCAGGCGCTGCTGCAACTGCTGGGCCGATGGCGTTCCGTAGGTGGCCAGATAGGCATCGATCGCCAGGTAGTAACGCATGGCATTGCGTTCCACCACGCCGCGCATGCCGCCGATATGCTCGGGCGCGCCGCCGGGCCGCCTGCCGGTGCGGGTGAATCCCACCTTGCCGCTGCCCAGCGTGGCGAGATAGGTCTTCATCGCGATGCGGCCCGCGGTGCCGTAGTCATACGAATAGGTGAGGCGCAGAAAGGTGCGGCCGTTTTCAACCGGCACCGCCTGCAACTGGATCTGGTAGTCGCGGGTGCTGAGCGGCCCTTCCGGTGCATGCAACTCGATCTCCAGATATTTCGACGTGGCCGCGACGACGCGATAGGAAAACGCAATGGGATAGGCATCCTCGATCGGTTGCGGCGTTTTCTTGCCGATGCTGACGGCGAGCATGGTGCCGTCGGCATCGGCGCGGCAATGCTTGGTGTTGATGTGCAGGATCAGCACGTCGCACCAGTGCGCCGGGTCGTTGAGTGCCGTGCGAACGGTGGAAAACGGGTAGTCGATGCGGGCGTGGATGTCGCCCTTCACCTCGTTGTCCGATTCCGACGAATCGAGCGTCAGCGCACGGCGGAACGGGTTGTTGTCGAGACGCTCCCCGAGCGCGGCATAGCGGGCGTGCAGCGCGGCGGCGGACGCATCCGGCCCGGCGGCCAGCGCCGTCCCTGCGCCAGACAGCGTCATGCCGATCAGCAGCCCGCCGATCAGCCTCGTGGCGGTCGGCCACACCGTGCGCAGCAGGCTATCGAGGATCGTATTACCGATCGCGGCGCTCACCATGGGCCCTGCACCAGCAGGGGATGCCGCTTCACCCGCATCTTGCCTTCCCAGCCGCAGTCTTCTGCGGTGCAGCGAAAGCGCCCGACGGTGACGAACATGCTCAGCAGCAGGTCCGGCAACCGCCGCGGAATGCGAACGGCGGGGCCTTGGCAGCGGGGACAGGTGCAGCCGGGGCTGGAATAGCTCACAACCGGGGGACGGTTACTGCCGGTCTGGGGTGCGGAACTCATGAGGAGCCGACCTCTGCCGGGGCGAAACAGTTCAAAACGGGTATTCGGTCCATATCGCTTTCCTCTCGGATCGATGTCGCAGGCTGCAGCGGAAGGCGGGGGGCGCTTGCGTGTTCAGATCGGTGCCGCTGCAGACTCTACGGCGGGAGACAGGGCGCGCCGCGGGATGGTTCCCCCAAACGCGCAGGGTGTTTGTCAGATCCTCGGGGTCAACCTGGTGGACCCGCCGGTGGGTCTGATCGCGGCCTTCCCCTACCGGGCAGGGTCGCGGCGCCTGGGGCAAGGTGGGGCGCTTCTCCACTGTTTGCGTTCATTTCAGACTCCCCGAATCCAGTCGGATCAAGGTTCAAGTCTGGCCGCTCGCCGCGCCGGGGTCTGTGCGGTGCCGAACCGATCCGGCCGCCCGGTCGGTCCACGAAAAAATTCGGACATGTCCTACAGAAGTCTTGTGCAAGTCCTACAGCGGTTTTTAGCCAGAAGCCTAGTCTTGTCACTAGTCCGTGCCATCCGGCATGGGCGACGAAACCCAACTGAAGGAGATTGATCATGAAAGCAGCAAATATCGTCGTTTCAACTGTTGCCGCCCTGTCGATGGCGAGCGTGCTGGGCATTGCCTACGCACAGTCCACCTATAGCGACACGCAGACCGGGACCACGAACCAGGGCACCAGCGGCACCATGAATCAGCAGGATGCCACCGGTACCACCACCCCGGGCTCCAGCAGCATGGACTCCACCAGCACGGACTCCACCAGCAACATGGACTCGACCAGCACGTCGCGTTCGGAACCCATGTACAACGAGCGCGTGGCACGTGCAGACCGCAACTAAGTGCTGTGCCGGCATGGGCAGTCTGCGTTGTGCAGGGGCGCCGGCTCCGCTGAGCGCCGGCGCCCTTGACATGGCAGTGGTGCCCGGCCTGGCCGGGTTGCATGCGGAGAGGCTGCACCATGCACGCTGAATCGACATTACGGGATGGGCGCGTGCGCAAGCGCGCGGCCATCCGCAAATCGCTGACGATCGGCGCGGTCGCCGCGGTTGCCGTGCTTGCGCTGGGCGCGGTGTCCGGCGGCATGCCGATCTTGTCTGCGATGTCCTTCCTGCCTTCGTCGCAGGGCGGGGTCCGCCTGGCGGATTTTGGCGACGTGTCGCCCTCGCCTGAGGCCCGCCACGTGGCCGACTGGGTCGCCGATTCGCGCGACAACGCGAATGCCGATTTCATCATCGTCGACAAGCGCGATGCGCGCGTCTATGTGTTCGACGCCGACGCTCGCCTGCGCGGTTCGAGCCCGGTGCTGCTCGGCGCCGCGCTGGGCGATGACTCGGTGCCCGGCATCGGCACGCGACCGATCGAGGACGTGCGCCCCGAAGAGCGCACGACCCCCGCCGGTCGTTTCGTTGCCGAACGCGGCCGCAACCTGAAAGGCGAGGATGTGGTCTGGGTCGACTACGACGCTGCCGTCTCGATGCATCGCGTGCGCGCCACCAAGCCTGCCGAACGGCGCCTGGAGCGTCTCGCTACGCCGACGATCGACGACAACCGGATATCGTATGGCTGCATCAACGTGCCGGTCGCATTTTACGAAACCTATGTGAGTCCGACGGTGGCCACGCAGCGGGCCATAGTGTACGTACTGCCCGAGCTCAAGCCCGTCCAGCAGGTATTCAATTCATAT
>JAKACL010000096.1 GCA_021821425.1 Pseudomonadota bacterium | reverse complement strand
CGATATCCTGGAGATAGTGCAGGCCGGCATCGGCGGCAAGGCCGTTTCCACACTGATCGACGGCGTGAAGCGCTTCGACATCCAGGTGTGGCTCGCGCCTGAATTCCGCGACAGCGTTGAAGCCATCAACAACATTCCGATCCGTACCCGCAGTGGCGCGCTGGTGCCGTTGTCCAGTGTGGCCACGATAGAACTGGACGAAGGTTATTCCTTCGTGCGACGCGAGCAACTGCAACGCTATGCGGTGATCCAGATGGACGTGAAAGGGCGTGACGTGGACAGCTTCGTGAAGGAGGCAGCGGCCAAAATCAAAAGCGAAGTGAAGATGCCGGCCGGCTACTGGGTTGAGTGGGGTGGCGCCTTCGAGAACCAGCAACGTGCCATGGCCAAGCTGGCGCTGATCGTGCCGCTTACCATCGGACTGATCTTCATTCTGCTGTATACGGCGTTCAACTCCCTCACCTACGCCACGCTGATCATCGCCAACGTGCCGTTCGCCATCATCGGTGGCGTGATCGGTTTGTTCATCACTGGGCAGTATCTGTCGGTGCCCTCGGCTATTGGTTTCATCGCCGTGTTTGGGGTGGCGATGCTGAACGGCATCGTACTGGTGTCCTTCCTCAACGATCAGCGGCGGCAGGGGCTGTCGGTCAGGGAGGCGGTCAAGCAAGGTGCTGCGCTGCGGCTGCGGCCAGTGTTGATGACGGCATCCATCGCCATCTTCGGCCTGGTGCCGATGCTGCTCTCCAGCGGCGTCGGAGCGGAAACACAGCGTCCGCTGGCGACCGTAGTGGTGGGCGGGCTGTTTACCTCGACGGCGTTGACCTTGCTGCTGTTGCCGCTGATGTACGAATGGGTGGAGAACCGTCGCGAACGCAAACAAGCGAAGTAAACCGGAAACGTGCGGCCTGAAGAGGCCGCACGCAATCACCAGACAGGAGAAAACGCATGAGAGAGATCAAGGCTTACATCCACAATCACCGCATCGGCGATGTGATTCGCGCCCTCAAGGACTCAGGGCAATGCAATGCGAACGCCGGTTGCCACAACCTTGGTGTCATCCCGGTGCAAAGCCTGCTGAAGGCGGTGGATGCCAGGGAGCAGCACTATTCCGTCGAACTCGCCGAAGAGGTCATTCACGAATCCAAGCTGGAATTGGTCTGCGAGGATCACCAGGTGAACGAACTGGTGGACATCATCGCGCGCACCGCCCGCACCGGCCAGGCCATGGCAGGGTGGATTTATGTGAGCGATATCATCCAGGCAGTTCCAGTCGCAGGACGGCCATGACCCCATAGATATCGGCGGAGTCAAAAGCCAACGCAATACTGCGCAAAGCAACCTGAAAGGTACGAACTGCTTCATTGACAGGATAAGTTCGCAGTAACTATAGTGTCGGCCATGCGACGGTTTCTCTTGACCCTAATGCTGTGCCTACTACCGCTCCAGATATCCTGGGCTGCGGTGGCTGAGTATTGCGGGCACGAGCAGGACAAAGCCGCACAGCACTTCGGCCATCACGATGACGAGCACAAAGCGTTTTCCGCAAAACCCGACCCGGACAAACAGCCTGAGAAATTCGACCTCGGGCACGATCACTGCCATATGGCCGGCTTCCTGGGCCTCATGAACGAGGCGGCTTTCCCCGCCTCTATTCCCCCTATACAGCCCGCGTTGCGATGCGACGAAGCGGCTTGTTCTTCCCTCGCACTGGATAGACCCGAACGTCCCAACTGGTCCGCGCTCGCCTGATACGGCGGGACGGACTCCATATTTTTAGCTAGCACGCACTCTGTAGCCTGCGCGGTTCCGTTTCGCCGGATTCATCCTTTCATTTTTGGAGAATTCGATGCGAAGACATCTATGGCCGCTTGGGTTGGCGGTTCTGTTTTACAACCCATCTTTTGCACAAACTATCGATGCCGCGCACAGCGGCACTGTTGAGCTGGGCCGTGTCAGCGCGATGCGTGACGCCGCACCGGCTGCCGCGCTCACCCTGAAGATAGCGCTGGAGCGGGCATTCGACGCCAACCCGGTACTGTCCGCCGCTCAGCGCGAACTGGATGCAATCGAGGCAACGATCATCCAGGCGCAAGTGCGCCCGAATCCGGAAATTGCCGCTTACATTGAAGACACCCGCAAGGCAACACGGAGCACCACGCTCCAGTTGAATCAGCCGATCGAACTGGGCGGCAAGCGCTCAGCCAGGATCGGGGCTGCCGAGCGCGCCCGTGATGCCGCAGCGGCGGAACTGGCCGCCAAGCGTGCCGAGGTTCGTGCGGGTGTAGTGGTGGCTTTCTATGACGTGCTCGTGGCGCAGGAGCGTTTGCGACTCGCGCAGGCCTCGGTCGAACTCGCGCAACGCGCGAGCAGTGCTGCTGCACGGCGGGTCACCGCTGGCAAGGTGTCGCCAGTGGAAGAAACCCGGGCGCGCGTGGCCGAAGCGGGTGTACGCGTCGAATTGGCTATCGCGACCAGCGAACTGGCCACGGCGCGCAAGCAACTTGTCAGTACCTGGGGCGACCTCTCGCCGAATTTTGCGCGGACCGAAGGCGAACTGACGGCGCTGCCACCGCTGCCTGATCTGGCCGAGCTGAATGCCCGCCTCGCAGCCTCGCCCAATTTGTTGCGGGCCAGGATCGAGGTCGAGCGTCGACTTGCGTTGACGGAGGTCGAACGCAGCCGGCGCGTGCCTGACCTGACCGTTAGCCTGGGTGCCAGGCGCAATGAAGAGTTGGGCCTCAACCAGGCGATTCTCGGAGTTTCGATTCCGATCCCGGTTTTCAACCGCAATCAGGGCAATCTGCTGGAAGCGTTGCACCGTACCGACAAGGCGCGGGATGAACTGTCTGCGGCCGGGATCCGCCTGTCCAATGAGATGACGCTTGCGTACGAGCGTTTGAGTTCGGCACGCCAGGAGGCAGGGATGCTGCAACAGGAAATTCTGCCCGGTGCGCAAAGTGCCTACGATGCCGCAACCAAGGGTTTCGAACTCGGCAAATTCAACTTTCTCGACGTGCTGGATGCCCAGCGCACGTCATTCCAGGCCCAGTCCCAATACCTGCGCGCGCTGGCCGAGGCACATCGATCAGCCGCAGCAATCCAGCACATTCTCGGTGAGGCATCGCCCAGCTCAACCCTGGCCCCAGCCGCCACCCAACCGTAGGAACCCGACATGAAAATCAACTTGAACAAGAAACAAATGCTTTCCATTTCTGGCGTTCTGGTGGTGGGTGCGGTCATCGCCTGGCTCATCCTCGGCACGAACAAGTCACAGATGGAAACCGATGAACATGGGCACGACAGCCACACAGAAGCGGCCGCTCATAACGATGCGGAGCATCACGGTGAAGAAGCGAAAGACGGTCATGCGGACGACAAGGAACACGCGGATGAAGAGCACCATGAGGAGGCTGCCGCACCACAGAAAGGTCCGCATGGTGGGAAGCTATTCAAGCAGGACGGTTACGCCATCGAGGTCACGATCTTCGAAGCCAACGTCGAACCGCAGTTCCGTATTTACACCTATCTAAACGGCAAGCCGCTCGACCCGACGGCCAGCCAGGTGACGCTCACGCTTGATCGCCTCGGTCGCCCGCCGCAGGTGTTCAAATTCGTGAAAGAGAATGATTACCTCAAAGGGGACGCGGTGGTTGAAGAGCCACATTCGTTCAACGTCACGCTCACTGCACAGCACGGCAACAAGTCCTATCGCTTTGGTTATGAGCAGATCGAGGCGCGGGTGGCCATGACTGATGCGCAACTCAAGCAAAGCAACGTGGAAGTGTTGACTGCCGGGCCGGCGCGCATCAAGAGCGCATTGAACCTGATTGGCGAAATACGCTTCAACGAAGACCGTTTGGTACATGTTGTGCCTCGTCTGGCCGGCGTTGTCGAATCGGTCGCGTCCAACATCGGCGACCAGGTGCGCAAGGGCCAGTTACTCGCGGTGATTTCCAGCCAGTCGCTGGCCGACCAGCGTAGCGAGTTGCTGGCCGCGCAAAAACGCCTGTCGCTGGCGCGCACGACTTACGCGCGCGAGAAAAAACTGTGGGAAGAAAAAATCTCGGCCGAGCAGGATTATCTGCAAGCACGGAATGCCATGCAGGAAGCGGAGATTGCTACCCAGAACGCGCAGCAAAAACTGGCCTCGCTCGGCGGCGCAGCGCGGGGGAGCGGCAATCTCACACGCTACGAGATACGTGCACCCATCAACGGCGTGGTGGTGGAGAAGCATATTTCTCTCGGCGAAGCCGTGAAGGATGACGCCACCATTTTCATTGTCGCTGACCTGTCCACGGTGTGGGCCGAAATGACGATTTACGCCAAAGACCTGAACACCGTGAAGGTCGGCCAGAAGGCCACGGTCAAGGCCACCGCGTTCGAGTCCCAAAGCAGCGGCGCCGTGTCCTATGTCGGTGCGCTGGTAGGTGAACAGACCCGCACGGCCAAGGCCCGCATCGTGCTGCCCAACCCGAAAGGCATCTGGCGCCCCGGTTTGCCGGTCAACATTGAACTGGTGGCCGGTGAGGTCGAGGTGCCGGTGGCCGTCTCTGTGGAGGCGATCCAGACCGTGCGCGACTGGACTGTTGTGTTCGGTCGCTACGGCGACAACCTCGAAGCACGACCCGTGGAACTGGGACGCAGCGACGGCAAATTCACCGAAGTCATCAGCGGGCTCGCCGCAGGTGAGCAGTACGCCGCGCAAAACAGCTTTCTGATCAAGGCTGACCTGGGTAAATCCGGCGCCAGCCACGACCATTAGGAGACCGCCATGAAACAGATTGTCGCCATTGTGCAGCCGCACCGGCTGGAACAGATCGAGCAGGCTTTGCATGGCCTGGGCCACCTGCCCGGATTCACGATTTTTCCGTCACGCGGCCACGCCCGCGGACAGGGGCCGCATCACGCCTTCGTGTCCACCGAGTGGAACCCGGACACCCACGACCGGCTGACCCTGATGATGTTTTGTGCAGATGAACACGCGCAGTCGATCGTGGAAGCCATTCGTGCCGCAGCCCACACAGGCAATCCCGGTGACGGATTGATTGCGGTTACCGAACTTGCCGACGTGCTGCGAATTCGTTCCGGCGAACGCGGCGACGCCGCCCTTTAGAAGGAAAGATTTTCCCATGTTCGAAAAAATCATCCGTTTTTCCATTGATCAGCGTTGGCTGGTGCTGCTGATGGTGCTCGGCATGGCAGCGCTGGGCGTTTATAACTACCAGAAGTTGCCGATCGACGCCGTACCCGACATCACCAACGTGCAGGTACAGATCAACACCGCTGCGCCCGGCTATTCGCCGCTTGAAGCCGAGCAGCGTATTACCTACCCGATCGAGACCGTCATGGCCGGCCTGCCCGGTCTGCAGCAGACCCGGTCGCTGTCGCGCTACGGCCTGTCGCAAGTCACGGTCATCTTCGAGGACGGCACCGATATCTACTTCGCGCGCCAGCTCGTCAACGAGCGAATCCAGCAGGCCAGGGGCAAGCTGCCGCCGGGCACCGAGCCCAGCATGGGGCCGATCTCCACCGGCCTCGGGGAGATTTTCATGTGGACGGTCGAGACCAGGGAAGGCGCGCGCAAGGCCGATGGCACGCCCTACACCCCCACCGACCTGCGCGAGATCCAGGACTGGATCATCAAACCGCAATTGCGCAATGTGCCCGGCGTGACCGAGATCAACACCATCGGCGGTTACGCCAAGGAATTTCAGGTCGCGCCCTTGCCCGACAAGCTGGTTGCTCACGGCCTGACATTGCAGGATCTGGTCAGCGCGATCGAGCGCAACAACAGCAACGTGGGCGCCGGTTATATCGAAAAGCGCGGCGAGCAGTATCTGATCCGTGCGCCCGGCCAGGTCGCCAACATCGAAGACATCGGCAACATCATTGTGAGTAGCCGTCAGTCCGTCCCGATCCGAATTAGGGATGTGGCCGAAGTCGGCATCGGCAAGGAATTGCGCACCGGCGCCGCAACCGAGAATGGTCGCGAGGTGGTGCTCGGCACCGTGTTCATGCTGATCGGAGAAAACAGCCGCACGGTCTCCCAAGCTGTCGCCAAGCGCCTGGAAGAGATCAACCGCACCCTGCCAGAAGGCGTGGTCGCCCAGACCGTCTATGACCGCACGATACTGGTGGACAAGGCGATCGATACCGTCAAGAAGAATCTGGTCGAGGGCGCTATTCTGGTGATCGTGATCCTGTTCCTGTTTCTCGGTAACATCCGCGCGGCGATCATCACTGCCCTGGTCATCCCGCTTGCCATGCTGTTCACCTTCACCGGCATGGTCACCAACAAGGTCAGTGCTAACCTGATGAGCCTGGGGGCGCTGGATTTCGGCATCATCATCGACGGCGCCGTGGTGATCGTGGAGAACTGCGTGCGGCGGCTGGCTCATGCGCAAGCCGTGGCGGGGCGAGCATTGACGCGCAACGAGCGCTTTCACGAAGTGTTCGCGGCCGCCAGGGAAGCACGCAAGCCGCTGTTGTTCGGCCAGCTCATCATCATGGTGGTGTACCTGCCGATCTTCGCGCTCACCGGCGTGGAGGGCAAGATGTTCCACCCGATGGCATTCACCGTGGTGGCCGCCTTGCTGGGCGCCATGATCCTGTCGGTCACCTTCATTCCGGCCGCCGTGGCGCTGCTGATCGGCGACAAGGTCAGCGAAAAGGAAAACCGCCTGATGGGGTGGGCCAAGCGCGGCTACGCGCCGATGCTCAATCTGGCCATGCTCAACAAGCCTCTCGTCCTGACCATCGCGGTTGTCGCCGTGGCGCTCTCCGCGTTGCTGGCCACCCGCATGGGCAGCGAGTTCGTGCCGAGTCTTAACGAAGGCGATATCGCGCTGCATGCCCTGCGAATTCCCGGCACCAGCCTGACACAGGCGATCGAGATGCAAACGGAGTTGGAGCGAACCATCAAGCAGTTCCCGGAGGTGGACCGGATTTTCGCTAAGCTCGGCACGGCCGAGATCGCCACCGACCCGATGCCGCCCAACGTCGCCGACAACTTCGTCATGCTGAAGCCGCAATCGGAATGGCCCGATCCGAAGCGCAGCAAGGCCGACTTGGTCGAAGCCATGCAAGCGGCGGTGGCCAAGGTGCCCGGCAACAACTACGAGTTCACGCAACCGATCCAGATGCGCTTCAACGAACTGCTCTCAGGCGTGCGCAGCGACGTGGCGGTCAAAGTATTCGGCGACGACATGGATACGATGAAGAGCACCGCCGGGGAGATAGCGGAAGTGCTGGAGAAGATTCCCGGCGCCGCCGACGTCAAGGTCGAACAAACCACGGGCTTGCCGATGCTGACGATTCATATCGACCGCGAGAAGACCGCACGCCTGGGCGTCAATGTCGGGGACGTTCAGGAAGCAATTGCAATTGCAGTGGGCGGCCGGGAAGCCGGGGTGCTGTTTCAGGGCGACCGGCGCTTCGACATCATCGTCCGTCTGCCAGAGCGGCTGCGCAATGACATGGAGGCGATGAAACAACTGCCCATCAATTTGCCCATGGATGAAACGGGCGGGCAGACTCGCCGTGCCTATTTGCAACTGGGCGACGTGGCAACGCTGGAAGTCGCGCCGGGACCGAACCAGATCAGCCGCGAGGACGGCAAGCGACGTGTGGTGGTGACGTCCAATGTTCGCGGACGGGATATCGGCTCTTTTGTCGCCGAGGCCGAGCAGCGGATACAGGAGTCGGTCAAGATACCGGCCGGCTACTGGACCACCTGGGGCGGCACCTTCGAGCAGCTGCAGTCAGCGGCTAAGCGTCTGCAGATCGTGGTTCCAGTGGCGCTGCTGCTGGTGTTCATGCTGCTGTTCGCGATGTTCAACAACGTCAAGGACGGACTGCTGGTGTTCACCGGCGTGCCCTTTGCCCTGACCGGCGGCATCCTGGCGCTGTGGCTGCGGGATATTCCGCTTTCCATTTCGGCAGGGGTTGGTTTCATCGCGCTGTCGGGCGTAGCCGTGCTCAATGGCCTGGTGATGATCTCCTTCATCCGCTCCCTGCGTGAGGAAGGCAAACCGCTCGATGAGGCGATTCACGAGGGGGCTTTGACCCGGCTGCGTCCGGTACTGATGACCGCCTTGGTCGCGTCGCTCGGCTTCGTACCGATGGCGATCGCTACGGGGACGGGTGCCGAAGTTCAGCGCCCGCTGGCCACGGTCGTCATCGGCGGCATCTTGTCATCGACCGCGCTGACGCTGCTGGTGCTGCCGATCCTGTATCGACTGGCCCACCGGAAGGAGGAAGAGGAAGAAACGAGCTTTGTCGATGGCAACAAGGGGGCGCCTGCCCCGCTGTAATCAGACGTTTCCAAGGAGCCGCAGTATGGCTGAAAAACTAAAGTTGGACTTATCCCTGGTCTTGCCGGATGTCCCCGACGAGCGCGACGCCTGCGTGGGGCGACTGACGGAATTACTGCAGGCCGAAGGCTTGGAAAAGGGGCACATCATCAGCGAAGACGGCAGCGCCCGCCTTTGCCTGCATTACGACCCGCAGCGGTTTAGCGTGAGTCGGGTGCGCGAGCTGGCGCAAGCGGCCGGGGCAAAAATCGGCAATCGCTATCGTCACGAGACCCTGCGCATCGACGGCATGGACTGCCCCACCTGCGCCACCGTGATCGAGCATGCCCTGCAACGCACGGACGGCGTGCTGGAGGCTTCGGTGAGCTACGCTGTGGAACGGCTGCGTCTGGAGTACGACAGCGAGAAAATTGAGCGCACAGCGATTATCGGGCGCATCCAGGCGCTCGGATATGCCGTGCTGGAGGAAGGTCGCGCGGTTGGATGGTTCGCCGAGCATCGCGAGCTTATTTTTAGCGGAATAGCTGGCTTGCTGTTGCTGGCCGGTTGGCTGGCGGGTCGCGCCGACGCACCGCGGGGTCTGTCGCTCGGCCTGTTGTTGGGCGCATACGCCGCAGGCGGCTTTTACACTCTGCGCGACGCCTGGCAGAGTTTGCGCAGCCGCCGTTTCGACATCGACATCTTGATGATCGTCGCGGCAGCTGGGGCGGCGGCGCTCGGTGCCTGGGAAGAAGGCGCGCTGCTGCTGTTCCTGTTCAGTCTGGGCCATGCGCTGGAACATATGGCCATGGACCGGGCGCGCAAGGCCATCGAGGCACTGGCAGAACTGGCGCCCAAGACGGCCATCGTGCAGCGGGATGGCGTGGAGATCGAGGTGCGGGTCGAAGCATTACAGCGCGGCGACCGGGTGATCGTCAAACCGGGCCAGCGCATCCCCGCCGACGGCCAGGTGGCGTCCGGCAACTCTGCGGTCGATCAATCTCCAGTTACCGGCGAATCAATGCCGGTGGAGAAACAGTCGGGCGACAAGGTATTCGCTGGCACGGTCAACGGCGAAGGCGCGCTGATCGTCGAGGTGACCAAGCTGGCACGGGAGAGCACGCTGGCGCGCATGGTGGAAATGGTGGCCGAGGCGCAGACGCAGAAATCGCCCACGCAGCGCTTCACCGACCGCTTCGAGCGGATCTTCGTGCCCGTCGTGCTGGTGGGGGCCGCGCTGCTCATCGTGCTGCCGCCGCTGTTCGGCTTTCCCTTCGCCGAATCCTTTTACCGCGCCATGGCGGTGCTGGTGGCGGCTTCGCCCTGCGCGCTCGCCATCGCCACCCCGTCGGCGGTGCTGTCCGGCATCGCCCGCGCCGCGCGCG
>JAKACL010000095.1 GCA_021821425.1 Pseudomonadota bacterium | reverse complement strand
CAGGATGTGGATTTCGTAATCGCGTGCCGACAGCCGGCCGTCGGGGACGAAAAAGCGCAGCGGCAAGCCGCGCGCCTGCGTCGTGCCGCGCGCGGCCGCCTGCGCGTTGAGGGCATCGAGCGTGCCCGGGCCGGGCACAGACAGGTTGCGCGCCAGGCTCAGCGCATCGATCAGCGTGCGGTAGGGCGCAAAGGCGGGATGGTCGAAATTCAATGCAGCGATTCGGACAGGGCCTGGCGGTATTGCCGCGTCAGCGGATGCGCACTGCCGAGCAGGTCGAATAGCGCCAGCAGGCTGATGCGGCCGAGGTCGTCGCGAAAGCCGCGGTCGGTGCGGGCGATGGCGAGCAATGCCGCCATCGCGCCGGCAAAATCGTCCGCCGCCAGCAGTACGGCAGCGCGCTGGTAGCGGGCGTCCAGGTCGTCCGGCTGGGCCGCGATGCGAGCATCCAGCTCAGTCAGCGGCGGCGCCAGGCGTGCGGTTTCCGCCAGCTTGAGGTGCGCGCGCAGCGGCGCGATCTGGGCGTCGGCACGCGCCTCGAGCGGCAGGCTGTCGAGCAGCTTCAGCGCCTGTTCGCCTTCGCCCTCGGCCCACAAAAGCTTGGCGAGGTCGCGCGGAATCGCGAGATTGTCGGGCTCGGCCATTGCCGCGTTGGCGAGCAGCATGCGCGCCTGTTCGATCTTGCCCGACTGCCAGGCTGCCACGCCCAGCGCATGGGCGCGGTTGGCATCACTGGCGATGAAGCGGTCGAGCACTTCGCGGAAGCTGCTGTCGGGATCGGCGCCGTGGATCGTGTGGGCGACTTCGCCGCGCCAGAAGAATTTCACCGTCGGCACCGAGTTCACGCTGAAGCGGCGCGCCAGTTCCGGCAGTTCGTCGGCATTCAGCATCACCAGCAGGAACTTGCCGCCGTATTCGGCGGCGAGCTTGACCAGGCGCGGCATCAGGATGAAGCAGGGGCCGGCCTTGGGGGTCCAGAAGTGCACCAGCACCGGGCCCTTGTGCGAGTTTTCCAGCACCAGTCGGTTGAAGTTCTCGGCGCTGGCATCGAAGACGTAGGGCGAAAGACTCATTGATCGAATGTCCCGGTTGCGGCGAAGCGGTCGCATGCGGCGACCAGTTCGCGCGCAATGCCCGGCTCGAATGCCGAATGGCCGGCATCGGGTACGATCACGTAGCGCGCCTCGGGCCAGGCCCGTGCCAGTTCGTCGGCTGACACGATCGGACAGACCGCGTCGTAGCGGCCCTGCACGATGATGGCCGGAATTCCACGAATGCAGTCGACGTTGTCGAGCAGACTGTTGTCGGGCAGGAAGATGTTGTTCACGAAGTAATGCGCCTCGATCCGCGACAGCGACAGTGCGGTCTTGTCGCTGCCGAAGGCGGCGATCAATTCGGGGTTGGGCAGCAGGGTCGAACACGATGCCTCGAAAGTGGCCCACCGATGGGCCGCGGGCTGGTGGACCGCCGGGTCGGCGTCGAGCAGGCGGCGGTGATAGGCGGCGAGCAGATCGCTGCGCTCGCTTTCCGGGATGAATTCCGCCAGTTGCCGCTGCGCCTCGGGGAAGAAAGCGCGGATGCCGTCGAGGAACCAGTCGATCTCGCTTTTGCGGCACAGGAAGATGCCGCGCAGCACCAGGCCGCTGCAGCGCTCGGGGTGGGTCTCGGCATAGGCCAGCGCCAGCGTCGAGCCCCATGAGCCGCCGAACACCAGCCAGCGCTCGATGCCAAGTTCGCGCCGCAATGCTTCCATGTCGGCGATCAGATGCGGCGTGGTGTTGTCGGCGAGCTCGCCGTGCGGCGTCGAGCGGCCGCAGCCGCGCTGGTCGAACAGCACGATCCGGTAGCGCGCCGGGTCGAAGAAGCGCCGCTGGGTGGGTGAGGTGCCGGAGCCGGGACCGCCGTGCACGAACAGCACCGGAATGCCGTCGGGGGTGCCGGAGATCTCCCAGTAGAGGCGATGGATGTTCCCGGCGTCCAGCATGCCGCTGGCGTAGGGCGTGATCGGGGGATAGAGCGTCGCGGTGTCGGGCATGTAAGACCTATCGGATTCAACCCGAATCATATCGCCTGACGCTGCAGTCGCGAATCCATGGGCCGCGAAGGCTTGTGTGCCGGCGAGTATCGACACGCGGGAGCGGGGACCGTATGCTTCCGGTGCGCCTTGACTGCGTCGCGGCGCATCGAACTGCCCGCCGGACAGGTTTGCGGGAGGATGTTCAACCATACAGATAAGAGGAGCCGTTCCATGAGTCATGCCATTAAAGTCGCGCTGCTGGGCCTGGGCGAAGTCGGGGAAAAGTTTGCGGAACATTTCCTGGAGAAAATCCAGGAAGACCACGTCAACGTGGAGATCGTTGCCGTGGCGAACCGCGATCTGGAGTCGCCGGTGGCGCTGGGATTCATTCACAGCAAGGTGCCGGTTTTCAAGGACGCGATGGAAGTGGTGAGCCTGGGCGCCAAGGTCGACATCATTTTCGACCTGACCGGCGACCCTGACCTGCGCAAAAAGCTGCGAACCGCCTTGCTGGAAAGCCATAACCAGCACACCGTGATTGCCCCCGAAGTGGTGGCGCACCTGCTATGGAGCTTTTTCGGTGAAGGCGAATTACCGCATAGCGGCAGCACCGGTTATTGATGCCGGCCCCACCGGACGCGTGCGGTCTTGTCGAATGCGCGCGCCGAATTCGCGCCTGACGCAACGCGCATGAGACCGCCGTTCAAGTTTGCGCACGCCGGGCATGCCGACTGGACGCAGGGCGCCCAGGCCTGCATGCAGCAGCTGGGGGCGATTCCGTCGACGGCTTCACTCGGTTTCCTTTATGTGTCGGACGCTTTTATGAGCGAGCTCGACGCGATCCTGGCATTCTTCAAGAGCGCGACCGGCGTGCCGAACTGGGTCGGCAGCGTCGGTGTGGGCGTCTGCGCGACCGGCGTGGAATACCTGGACGTGCCGGCCATCGCGGTGATGCTGGCCGAATTCGACCCCGCCGATTTCAGCATGCTGCCGGTGCTGCGCACGTCCCAGGACATCGAAGCGCTGCCGTCGGACGCCTACTTCGCCGTGGTGCATGGCGATCCCGCAAACAATCGCATGCAGGACCTGATCGAAGGCTTGAGCGCGCACGTGACGAGCGGCTTCGTCGTCGGCGGACTGTCGAGTTCCCATGGCGAGACGGCCCAGATCTGCGGCAGCGTGGTGAGCGGCGGCCTCTCCGGCGTGCTGCTCAGCGAACGCGTGAAACTGGCGACGCGTCTGACGCAGGGCGTCTCGCCGCTGGGGCCGCGCCACCATATCACCACCGCCAACAAGAACATCATCGGCAGCCTCGATCATCGCCCCGCGCTGGACGTGATGAAGGAGGAAATCGGCGAGGTGCTGGCGCGCGACCTGCGGCGCGCAGCGGGCTATATTTTCGTCGGTCTGCCGGTACGCGGGTCGGATACCGGCGACTATCTGGTGCGCAACATTCTCGGCGTCGATCCGCAGAACAATCTGGTGGCGGTCGGCGAGCTTGTCGAGCCGGGCGACGAACTGCTGTTCTGCCGGCGCGACCAGCAAACCGCCGAAGACGATCTGCTGCGAATGCTGGCCGCGATCAAGGCGCAATTGAACGCGCCGATCCGTGGCGGCGTGTATTATTCCTGCCTGGGACGCGGCCAGCATATGTTCGGCGTACCGAACCGGGAACTGGGCCTGATACGCGACGTCCTGGGCGATTTTCCGCTGGTGGGGTTTTTTGCCAATGGCGAGATCTCCTACAACCGTTTATATGGCTACACCGGGGTGCTGACCCTGTTTGGCTGACCGTGTGAGGATAGAGTGAGGATAGACAGATGACGCTGCACGCCATGAAGGAAGACGAAGTTCGCTTGCTGCGCGAGGAAATCGAACTGCTGATGAACGAGCGCCGCCAGTTGCTGCAGGTGACGGGCGCAGCCGCCGTGTTCGTCGCCAATCTGGATACCGACAGCCTGCCCGATGAGGTTGATACCATCGACGCCGCGGAAATGCTGGCCGAACAGCTCAATGGACTGTCGGAAGAAACCCTCAAGGACGCGCTCGAATCGGTGCGTGCCCAAGTCGATCCCGCGCAATAAGCCGGTTATCACTCTTGACCCGTCTGTCGCTGCCTGAATTCGCCGACCTCAGACGTTTTGCGCTGATTGTAGTCCCGGTCGCGCTGGCCTACGCGCTGGCCGGCTGGCTGAGTCTCAAGTTTGCGGCCTACGTGGCCGACGTGGTGGCCGCGGTATGGCTGGCGGCGGGGATCGGCGCCATGGCGACCATGCGATTCGGGGTGGCGGGGGTGCTGGGCGTGCTGCTCGGCGCATTTGCCGTCCACAGCGCGACGCTGCCCGCTGAAGATGCCTTCCGTTTGGCGCTCGGTGCCACGGCCGGCGCCTGGATCATGGGCTACCTGCCGCGCTACCTGCAGCCTTTCAGCCCCAGTCTCGATTTTGTCCCGAGCGTGGCCAAGTTTGCGCTGGTGGCGGCGCCGCTCGGCTGTGCGGTGACTGCGCTCAACGGCATTTTCACCCTGCATTTCTTTGGCGACCTGCCTGCAGGAATGCTGCTGCGCGGGCTGTGGGTGTGGTGGCTGGGCGATCTCCTGGGCGTGTATCTGGTCGCCCCGCTGCTGCTTACGGCCTCGCGCTGGGACCTGTTTCCGACCTATACGGGCGCGCGACTCGAAGGCCTGGTGCTGGTGCTCAGCATGATGGCGCTGACGCTGGCAATGATGCAATACGTCCAGCCCTTGCGACCTTCCGAAATCATCCTGTTCGTGATGATGCCGGCCGTGCTGTGGGCGGCGCTGCGGTTTTCGGTGGTCGGGGCGAGCCTGGCCATTTTCCTGGCTGCAGGCATTGCGATGGGCGTGACCGTGGTGGCCTACGGCGGCATCACCGGCGCCACCACGCCGGGCGATGTGTTCGCGCTGCAGATCAGCATGCTGACCATGGCGCTGGGCGGGCTCTTCGTGGCGGCTGCGCTGGCCGAACGCCGCTATTCCGAAATGCGGCTCGACATGCTGGCCAACCACGACCCGCTGACCGGCCTGCCCAATCGATCTTACTTCCATGATTTCCTCGGGCATGCGCTGGCGCATGCGCAGCGCGACCGCTCTCAGGTTTCGCTGCTGTTCATCGACCTCGATCGCTTCAAGCACATCAACGATTCGCAGGGCCACGAAGTGGGCGATCAGGTGCTGCGCATCGTCGCCAACCGGCTGGACGAACAGTTGCGGGCCGACGATTTCGTCGCCCGTCTGGGCGGCGACGAATTCGGCGTCATCCTGACTCATCCGCCGGCTTCGCGCGCTGCGAGCCGGGTCGCGCGCAAGCTGACGCAGGCCCTGGCGGCGTCGTTCAAGCTGGGGGCGCGCCGCTACGCCATTGGTGCCAGCATCGGCATCAGCGTCTATCCGGACGACGCGCTGGATGCCAACACGCTGCTGCGTCAGGCCGACCTTGCCATGTACCAGGCCAAGCACCGCCGCAGCGGCTTCGAATATTTCAGCGACGAGTTGAATACGGTGGCGCAGCAGCAGCTGTCGCTGGAAAGCGGGCTGCGCCAGGCGCAGGAGCGCGACGAACTTGCGCTGGTCTACCAGCCCAAGGTGGATCTGGCCGATGGCCGGGTGGTCGGAATGGAGGCGCTGATCCGCTGGCTGCCGCGCTCGGGCAGCATGATCGGCCCCGAGCAGTTCATTCCGGTGGCCGAAGAAACCGGCCTCATCGTGCCGGTCGGACGCTGGGTGGTGCGCACGGCCTGTACGCAATGGGTCAGCTGGCGCGACGCCGGCCTCAACCCGCCGCCGGTGGCGGTCAATCTGTCGACGCGGCAGTTGTCCGATGCGCGCCTGATCGATGACATCGATGCCATCCTGGCGGAAACCGGCATGGACCCGACGTACCTGCAGCTGGAAGTGACCGAGAGCGCCGCGATGGACAACCCGGCGCGCACCTTCGGTATTCTAGATGCGCTGCGCCAGCGCGGACTGCATATCTATATCGACGACTTCGGCACGGGCTATTCCAACCTGGGGCAGCTCAAGCGGATGCCGATCGATGCGCTGAAAATCGACAAGAGTTTCGTCAACGACGTGCTGGTTGTCAGCGACGATGCGGAAATCGTCAACGCCATCATCCGGCTGGCGCACGCGCTGAATCTGCGGGTGGTGGCGGAAGGCGTCGAGCAGGAAGCGCAGGTCGGCTTCCTGCGCCAGAACGGCTGCGACGAGATTCAGGGCTACGTCGTCAGCAAGCCGCTGCCGCCGGTCAAGGCCGGCGAACTGTTCGCGACGCGCTACACCTTCTGACGCATCAGTCGTCGCGCCGCGATGGCGGCCCGCCCAGGATTATCAGCACGCCCTCGCAGTCGGTGATTTCGCCGGGCTGGGTGTAGAACCACATCTGCCACATCGAGATCACCCATTGCGCGGCAAATGAAATCTCCATCGCCACGCCGCTGGCGATGATGAACCAGGCAAAGCCCGGAACCCACTGGGTGAGATACCAGGAAAAGATGTCGGCGAGGATGGCCAGGAAAGGCAGCACGATGATTACCCATTTGAGCCACAGCGGGCGTATGTAGGCGTGGGTGAAGATGCTGCTGACGATGAAGCAGATGAAGGTGATGCCGAACAGGTGTATATGGGATACGCGCACCCGCGTCGGGATGGTGGCGTCAGCGCCTTTGTGTCAGCTTGCATCCCCGGTTGGGCTGCGCAAAAAAATGGGGCGAACCGGGTTCGCCCCATTGCGTCGCGCCCCATGCAGGGGACGGAAGAGATCAGCCCAGCAGCTGGCCCAGCACGAAGGGCAGGATGCCGCCCTTGTTGTAGTACTCGACCTCGATCGGCGTGTCGATGCGCAGCTTCAGCGCGACGCGTTCCGTGCTGCCATCGGCGCGGTGGATTACCAATGTGACGTCCTGCTGCGGCGCGATGCCGTTCTCGGTGCCTTCGAGGTCGAAGGTCTCGCTGCCGTCCAGCTTCAGCGTGGCCGCGTCGACGCCGTCCTTGAACTGACAGGGCAGCACGCCCATGCCAGCCAGGTTGGCGCGATGGATGCGCTCGAAGCTCTTGGCGACGACCGCCTTGACGCCGAGCAGCGTGGTGCCTTTTGCCGCCCAGTCGCGCGACGAGCCGGTGCCATATTCCTCGCCGGCGAAGATCATCAGCGGCGTGCCTTCTTTCTGATATTCCATCGCGGCGTCGTAGATCGGCTTTTCCTCGCCGTCCTTCAGCGTGATGCCGCCTTCGCTGCCGGGGATCATCAGGTTCTTGATCCGCACGTTGGCGAAGGTGCCGCGCATCATCACCTCATGATTGCCGCGGCGCGCGCCGTAGCTGTTGAAGTCGGCCTTCGCGACGCCATGCTCGCTGAGATACAGACCGGCCGGCGAAGCCGGCTTGATGCCGCCGGCCGGGCTGATGTGGTCGGTGGTGACCGAGTCGCCAAAGATCGCCAGCGCGTGTGCGCCCCGGATCGCCGGCGCGGCGACGCTGCCGCCCGCAAAAAAAGGCGGCTCCTGGATGTAGGTCGATTGGCCATCCCATTCATACACTGCGCCGGTGGGGGCGCTCACGCCATCCCACAGCGGGTTGTCGGCCCCGACATCGTCGTAGCGCTTGTAGACGCCGGCATCGGTGGAGTGGTGCAGCAGCGCGGCGACTTCATCGTTGCCCGGCCAGATGTCCTTCAGGTAGACCGGGCCGTTCTTGCCGGCGCCGATCGGTTCCTTCTCGACGTTGAACGGCACGCGGCCGGCCAGCGCGAACGCCACCACCAGCGGCGGCGACATCAGGAAGTTGGCCTTGACGTTCTGGTGCACGCGCGCCTCGAAGTTGCGGTTGCCCGACAGCACCGAGCAGGCGACCAGGTCGTTGTCGAGGATGGTCTTCTCGATCGCTTCCGGCAGCGGACCGGAGTTGCCGATGCAGGTGGTGCAGCCGTAGCCGACCACGCCGAAGCCGAGCTGTTCGAGGTAGGGCAGCAGTCCCGCTTGCTTGAGGTATTCGGTCACCGCGCGCGAGCCGGGGCCCATGCTGGTCTTGACGTGCGACGGCGTATAAAGGCCGAGCTCGACTGCCTTCTTCGCCAGAAGGCCGGCGGCGATCATGACGCCGGGGTTGGAGGTGTTGGTGCACGACGTGATCGCCGCGATGACGACACTGCCATGGCGCAACGCGTCGCCGCCCTCGACCGCGTAGGTGCGGCGCAGGTCTTCTGCGGGCTTGTCGTAACCGCCTTCGGCCCTGGGTTTCTGCATCAGCGCATCGAAAGTCGTGTCGATTTCGGACAGCGCGATGCGATCCTGCGGCCGCCTGGGGCCGGCGACCGAGGGCTCGACGGTCGAGAGGTCGAGGCTGAGCGTCTCCGAGTAGTCGATCTCGCCCGCCCCGGGAATGCCGAACAGACCCTGTGCCTGGTAGTAGGCGCGGATCAGGTCGACCTGCATTGCCGGCCGGCCCGTCGCGGAAAAATACTGGCAGGTCGCCTCGTCGACCGGGAAGAAGCCCATCGTCGCGCCGTATTCCGGCGCCATGTTTGCGATGGTCGCGCGGTCGGTCACCGGCAGCGCGGCGGCGCCCTCGCCGAAGAACTCGACGAACTTGCCGACCACTTTCGCGCGGCGCAGCATCTCGGTGATGGTCAGCACCACGTCGGTGGCGGTGACGCCGGGCTTCACGCTGCCGGTGAGGTTGACGCCGACGACGTCGGGCGTGAGGAAGTACACCGGTTGGCCCAGCATCGCGGCCTCTGCCTCGATGCCGCCGACGCCCCAGGCGACCACGCCAAGACCGTTGATCATGGTGGTGTGCGAGTCGGTCCCGACCAGCGTGTCCGGATAGGCCATGCCGTCCTTTTCCATCACGCCGCGCGCCAGGTATTCCATGTTGACCTGGTGCACGATGCCGACACCGGGCGGCACCACCTTGAAGGTCTCGAACGCCTGCATGCCCCATTTCAGGAATTGATAGCGCTCCTGGTTGCGTTCGAACTCGATTTTCATGTTGAGGTCGAGCGCCCCCGGCGTGCTGCCGGACTGGTCCACCTGGATGGAATGGTCGACCACCATGTCGACCGGCACCAGCGGCTCGATCTTCTTCGGGTCCTTGCCCAATTTCTGCGCGGCAGAACGCATCGCGGCGAGGTCCGCCAGGAGCGGCACGCCGGTGAAGTCCTGCAGGATCACCCGTGCCACGGTGAAGGGGATTTCCGCGGTGCGTGCGGCCTTTGCCTGCCACCCGGCCAGCTGTTTCACATGCTCGGGCGTCACCTTCACGCCGTCGCAGTTGCGCAGCACCGATTCCAGCACGATGCGGATCGACACCGGCAGGCGTGCCACCGACACGCCCAGCGCGGCCTCGAGTTTTTTCAGCGAGGCGAAGTGCACCTTGCCCGCAGCGGTGGTAAGGGAATCAAGGGTATTGAAAGCGTCGGTCATGGTGGGATGAATCGCGAAAGAAGTGGAAAAGGGTCGGGCCTGATTTTACCGGAAGCACCTATGCCCGTTTCGGCGTGCCTTACAGGCGGACGCCGAACAGGGCGAGCGCCTGATGGTGCCCAGGTAGGCCAGCACCGTGGCGACGCATGAAACAGCCAGGCTGGGCCAGAATCCCATCCCGCTGCGCAACAGAACCGGCAACAGCACGAACAGCACTAGCGAGGGCAGCACCA
>JAKACL010000094.1 GCA_021821425.1 Pseudomonadota bacterium | reverse complement strand
ATCAGGCGGCCTTCGGCATCGGTGTTGAGGATTTCGATGGTCTGGCCGGACATCGAGGTGACGATGTCGCCCGGCTTGTTGGCACTGGCGTCCGGCATGTTCTCGCAGGCCGGGATCAGGCCGACGAGATTGAGCTTCAGGCCCAGTTCGCCGATGGCGCGGAAGGTGGCGATGACCGCGCCGCCACCGCTCATGTCGTAGTTCATCTCGTCCATTTCGCCGGCCGGCTTCAGCGAAATGCCGCCGGCGTCGAAGGTAACGGCCTTGCCGACCAGTACTACCGGCTTGTCGCCTTTTTTGCCGCCCATGTGCTTCAGCACGATGAAGCGCGGCGGCTTGTCGCTGCCCTTGCCGACCGACAGGAAGGAGCCCATGCCGAGTTTTTCGCAGGCGGCGTAGTCCAGTACTTCGCAGCCGAAGCCGTGGGCCTTCGCCACTTTCTTGGCCTCGCCCGCCAGGTATTCCGGGGTGCAGATGTTGGAGGGTGTGTTGCCCAGGTCCTTGGCGAGCTGGATGCCGTGGGCGATGGCCAGGCCACGTGCGAGGCCGACTTCGCCGAACTTGAGCTCGCCGCGCCGTGTCACCGCAAAGGTGACGCGCTTGAGCGGACGGCGCGCTTCGCTCGGTTTGCTCTTCATGCGGTCGAATCGATACAGCGCATCGTGCGCGCTGATCACCGCCTGCTCGATGTTCCAGGAGGTATCGCGCTTCTTCAGCGGAATTTCGCTGAGCGTGATGGTGGCCTCCATCGAGCCGGTGTCGCGCAGCGTCTTGACGGCACAGGCGATGGCGTCGCGATAGGCTTTTTCGTGGAAGTCGCGCTCCTTGCCCAGACCGACCAGCAGCACCCGGTCTGCCAGGATGTTGGGCACCCGGTGCAGCAGCAGCGTGCTGCCGGCCTTGCCGTCCATGTCGCCGCCGCGCAGAATCTCGGACAGGTAGCCGTCGCTGGCGCGATCGATGTCCATGGCAGGGTCCGACAGCTTGCGGCTTTCGAACACGCCGACCACCACACAGGCGGTGCGCTGCTTTTCGGGGGCGCCGCTTTTTATGCTAAATTCAAGTTCGATTTCCTTGTTTTCCATGTCTGTGCTCAAAAAAATGCAATTTGCCGATACGGGGAGGATCGATGTTGCCGACCCGGCGATTATTGGCGCAGGCGTGACGGAATGTCAAAACACCGGTTTGTTCGCAAACGGTACCCGGATTGTCCCATGCTCTATCGCCGCGCGCTGACCCGCGAGATGGCCCTCACCACCGGGGCCGTGCTGACGGTGCTGGTGGCGATTGCGCTGGTGGTGCTGTTCATCCGCCTGCTCGGCGACGTGGCGCGCGGCGAACTCGCCAACGAGGCCGTTTTCGTTTTCCTCGGATTTTCCCTGCTGCACTTTTTGCCGGTGTTGATGACGATCGCGCTGTTCGTGGGGGTGCTGCTGCCCTTGTCTCGTATGTGGCGAGACAGCGAGATGGTCATATGGTTCAATGCCGGCCTCTCGCTCCAGCAGTGGCTGCGCCCGGTGCTGGCCTTTGCAGTGCCGTTCGCGCTGGTGATCCTGCTGTTGACGCTGGTGATCACTCCGTGGATGCAGGGCAAGAAAAGCGAATACCGCCAGGACCTGCACAGCCGCAGCGACAGCACGCTGATCGCTGCCGGAATGTTCGCCGAATCGGGCGCCAACCAGCGTGTCTACTATGTCGAATCGCTCAACCCGCTGACCGGTATCGTGCGCAACGTCTTCATGCAGTCGCGCATCGACGGCCAGCTGGGTCTGGTGGTCGCGCGCGAGGGCAGCCATACCCAGATGCCGGACGGGTCGCGCTACCTGGTTTTCAAGGACGGTCGCCGCTATGAAGGCATACCCGGCCAGCTCGATTACCGCATCGTGCAGTTCGAGCGCTACTGGATGCGTCTCGATCCGGTCGCCGTGGAGGCCAGCGATGCCGGCGTTCGCGAAGCGGACGTGAGGACCTTGCTGGCCGACCCCTCGCCGCAGGCGCGGGCCGAATTGCTGTGGCGATTGGGCGTGCCGGTTTCCGCGCTGATTCTTGCGGTCATGGCGGTTCCGCTGAGCTACGTCAACACGCGGGCGCGCCGTTCCTATGGCTTGCTGGTCGCGCTGCTGCTGTATTTCGTCTACAACAACCTGCTGTCGCTGTCGCAGGCCTGGGTGTCTCAGGCCAAGCTCAATCCCTGGGTGGGGATGGTGTCGGCCCACCTGGTGATGCTGCTTGCGGTGGGCGTCCTGTTTTATCTGCGTGCGCACCAGAACGCGCCGCGCGGGAGGCCCGCATGAGCCTGCTGGCGCGATACCTGGCCAGCCAGGTGCTGGTGGCGTCGGGATTCATCCTGCTGGCGCTGATGGTGCTATTCGCCTTCTTTGACGTGATGCAGGAGCTTGGCAGCCTGGGCCGCAACGATTACGGTCTGGGTCAGGCCATCGTGGTGGTGTTGCTGAACATGCCCGGGCACCTCTACGAAATCCTGCCGGTGGCGGCACTGATCGGCACGTTGTTCGCGCTGTCGCGCCTGGTGGGCAATTCGGAATACGCGGTGATGCGGGTGTCGGGCCTGTCCAACTGGCGGGTGGCGGGCTACTTCGCAATGATCGGCGCGGTGTTGTCGATGCTGCTGTTGCTGCTCGGCGAATTCGTCGCGCCCTGGTCCGAGCAGGCCGCACAACGCTACAAGCTGCTGGCCACCCGCGCGGTGGTGGCGCAGCAGTTCCGTTCCGGACTGTGGGTCAAGGATGGCAGCGCCTTCATCAATGTGCGCGAGGTGATGGCGGATAACACGTTGCGCGGGGTCGAGATCTATGGCTTCGAGGCCGACGGCCATCTGGGCTCGATCCGGGCCGCCGAGAAGGCCGATTGGCGCGGCGGCCAGACCTGGGATCTGCAGCAGGTGATGGAAACGCATTTCGATGCGGACGGCGGCATCCGCGCGGTCCGCAGCGAACGTCAGGAATGGCAATCGGTGTTGACGCCCGATATTCTCAGCGTGCTGCTGATAGCGCCGGAGAAAATGTCGTCGCGGACCCTGTGGCGCTATGTGACGCACCTGAAGGAAAACAACCAGAAGGCCACCCGTTACGAGATTGCACTGTGGTCGAAATTCATCAACCCCTTCGTCATCCCCATCATGATGCTGATCGTCATGCCGTTCGCGATCCAGGGTCCCCGCGCCGGGGGCACCAGCGCCAAGATTTTCATCGGCATTCTGACCGGCCTGAGCTTCCACCTGCTGAGCCGGCTGTTCGGCCATCTGGGACTGCTCAACGACTGGCCGGCGGCGGCGGTGGTGAGCCTGCCGCTGCTGATATTCCTGGCCCTCGCGCTGGTCGGCATCCGGTGGGTGGACCGGCGCTAGCGTCGCTGCCCGGGCGGCTGGCCGAGTGCCTTCGGGCGAGCGAACCGGCGGCCAAGATCGCCTGCGTGCATGGCTTGCAGGCCGATTGGCTGGCCGGCAGGGTCGACGCTGAACCCGACGTGCCGCGCGCGCCGATCGACCAGCCTGGACGCCCCGCCCGCCCCGAACGGGTATCGCCGCACCAGGTGGCGCGCCGCCGTACCAGCACCGTGGCCGGGCGGGCGGCGCTTGTGCACGCGCTGGCGCACATCGAATTCAATGCCATCAACCTGGCGCTCGACGCCGCCCACCGCTTTGCCGGTATGCCGGCGGCCTATTACGCCGACTGGCTCAGGGTGGCGGACGAAGAAGCGCTGCTTTCGAGTTGCTCGACACGCAGCTGGGGGCGCTGGGACATGGCTACGGGGACTTTTCTGCGCATGATGGCCTGTGGGACATGGCGCTGAAAACCGCGCACGACCCGCTGGTGCGCATGGCGCTGGTGCCGCGCGTGCTGGAGGCGCGCGGACTCGATGCCGCGCCGCTCATCGTCGACAAACTGAAGGCCGCGAAAGACGGGCGCATGATCGAGATCCTTGCCGTGATCGAACGTGACGAGATCGGCCATGTTGCCATCGGCAGCCACTGGTTTGGCTGGCTGTGCCGTGCGCGCGGGGTGGAGCCCGATGCAACGTTTCGCCAGCTGCTGGTCGAGTATGACGCGCCGCCGCTGAAGCCGCCCTTCAATCTGGCGGCACGCCGCGCGGCGGGCTTCAGCGAATCCGAATTGGACTGGCTGAGCGGGCTTTAAGGTCTTTCGCGTAAGAGCGCCTGAATCGGCCTATAGCCCCAGTGTCGTTGCCGACACGCCGGCGGGCGAGCGCTGCCACATGCCTTCAAACTGCTGATGCAGCAACACGGCATCGCGTGCGTCTTCAAGGTGCAACGTGCCACGTACCGCCGCCTTGTCGGCACGCAACAGCACGCCGTGGACGTCGGCCAGCGCAAAGGCCTGATCCGGGCGCGGCGCGTCGGGATCGGCCTGGCGAATTTCGAGGACATGGCCGAAATCGCGCACCAGCTGCATCAGCCGCGGATGGCTACGCGCGACGTGGCAAATGTCATCGAGCAGCAGTTCGATGCGACGGCCGCCGCCGGCCACGCACAGCGCGCGCAGGCTCGCGTGACGCGGCGCATCGTCGATCTCGAACAGGTCGAGGTTGCGGTCGTAGACGCGCAGTTGGCGGTGCGTACCGGCGAGCAGGGCATCAAAAGCGCTGCGAAATTCGCGTGGGGTTTCAAAGGCGTTCATGCGGCATCGATCTCCAGCCAGCCGGCTTCATACCAATCATAAAGGCGTTCGCGCAGCGCCGCAGGCAGCGGCTGCATATCTCTTGCGGATGCGAGGCGGCGCTGATCGGCCAGCTGTCTCAGCGCGGCGGTTTCGTCGACAGCCGCCGTGAAGGCTTCGCCGTTGATGAAGAAGCGTCCGCCCGTGAACAGCAGGCGCGACTTGGGGTTGAGCGAAACGCCTTGCCTGTTCGCCTGCTTGTTGAACGCGGTGCGCGTAAGCGGGGTTTCGGGGGGATCGAAGAACACATTCGGCTTCGGCTCGGACAGATAGCGCCCGGCGAATTCGGCAATGTCGCGCTTGTCCCATTGTATTTTTGCGATCATGTTTTCGATCTGCGCCAGCATCGCCCGGCTGATTTCGCCGGGGTGGGCCTGGAGACGCAGGTCGGGGTCGGCGTAGCGGCCTTCGAGTTTGAGCGTGTCCTGCAAATGCATCAGGAAGCCGTGCGCCAGTTCTTCGGTGGTGGGCGCGCGGAAACCGATCGAGTAGGTCGTGCAGGCATCTTCGGCGACGCCGTAATGGGCGACGTGCGGAGGCAGATAGAGCATGTCGCCGGGGCCGAGCAGCCATTCCGCCTCGGGCTTGAAGCGGCGCAGGATTTTCAGCGGCGCGTCGTCGAGCAGCGCCAGGTCGTTTTGCGTGCTGATCTGCCAGCGGCGGTGTCCCTGGCCCTGCAGCAGAAAAACATCGTAGGAATCGAAATGCGGTCCCACGCTGCCGCCGGGCACGGCATAACTCACCATCAGGTCGTCGAGCCTGGCATGCGGGATGAAGTTGAAGCGCGCCAGCAACGCGTCGGCTGCGGGAAGAATGTGATTGAGCGACTGCACCAGCAGGGTCCACTCGGTTTTGGGCAGACGCTTGAAGTCGTTTTTGCCGAATGGGCCGTGATCGAGCTGCCAATGCGTGCCGCTGCCCTGGATCAGGCGCGACTCCACATCGTCTCGGCACGCCAACTGCTGCATCTCGTCAGGCGTCAACAGACCAGCGAAATCCGGAACGGCATTGCGGATCAAAAGCGGGCGTTTGTGCCATACATCGCGCAGGAAACGGGTGGGGCTCAGGCCGCCGAGCAGGGTCGAAGTCATAAATAATTATAACGATGCGGCAGGAATTGCCCTGCTAGAATGCGCGGAATTACGTGGCGGAGCCAAGCATGCTGAAAGCGGGAGACCGCGCGCCGGATTTTTCAAATCCGGACGCGGACATGAACATCGTCGAGTTATCCCAGTTCCGCGGCAAGACGCTGGTGCTGTATTTCTATGTGCGCGACGATACGCCGGGCTGCACCACCGAGGCGATCGAATTCTCCGAGCTGGAAAACGATTTTGCCAAGCTGGGTGCCGAGGTGTTGGGGGTGTCGCGCGACGACTGCATCAAACATGGCGAATTTCGCGACAAGCACGGCATCGGCGTGCGCCTGCTGGCGGACAAGGAACAGATCACCAACAAGGCCTATGGCGTCTTGCAGGACAAGGAGGTGGACGGCGTGATGCGCAAGAGCCCGGTTCGCTCCACCTTCATCATCGACAAGAAGGGCATCATCCGTCATGCCCTTTACGGCGTTTCCAGCCGCGGTCACGCGGCGGAAGTGCTTCAACTGGTTGCTTCAATGAGCAAAGGGGAACACAAGTGAATATCGGCAAGGACACCGTCGTCACCATCACCTACATCGTCAAGGACATGGAGGGCAAGCTGCTGGAGGAAAGCGACGAACCGGTCAGCTACCTGCACGGCGGCTACGACAACATTTTCCCGCTGGTGGAACAGGCGCTGGAAGGCAAGGCCGTGGGCGACAAGATCGACCTCAAACTGCAGCCGGCCGATGCCTTCGGCGAATACGAAGACGACCTGGTGCGTCTCGAGACGCGCGAATCGTTTCCGGCCGACATCGAGGTCGGCATGCAATTCGTCGGCTCGCCGGTCGATGGCACCGAGGAAATGCTTTACACCGTGACCGACATCGCCGAAGACAAGGTGGTGGTCGACGGCAACCACCCTTATGCCGGCCAGGCGGTGCATTTCCAGTGTGTGGTAACCGAGGTGCGTGCGGCATCGGCGGATGAAGTCGAGCACCGCCACGCACATGGCGCGCACGGCCACCATCATCATTAAGCCACTGCTGGAAAACGGCGTCGGGCTGCTAAAATGCCCGGCTAACCTGTTTCCGTGATTGTTGAATGAAAACCACCTTCCTCGATTTCGAGCAACCGATCGCCGAGCTCGAAGCCAAGATCGAAGAGCTGCGCTTTGTGCAGGACGATTCCGCCCTCGACATCTCGGAAGAAATCCGGCGCCTGCAGAAGAAAAGCCAGGCGCTGACCAAGGACATCTATGCCAAGCTCAACGCCTGGCAGGTGTCGCAGGTGGCGCGCCACCCGCAACGGCCCTACACGCTCGACTATGTGCAGGGGCTGTTCACCGATTTTTCCGAACTGCATGGCGATCGTGCCTACGCGGACGATCAGGCGATTGTCGGCGGCATGGCGCGCTTCAACGGCGAACCGGTGATGGTGATCGGCCACCAGAAGGGCCGCGACACCAAGGAAAAGATTGTTCGCAATTTCGGCATGCCGCGCCCCGAGGGCTATCGCAAGGCCTTGCGCCTGATGCGCCTGGCGGAAAAATTCCGGCTGCCGATTTTCACCTTCATCGACACACCGGGCGCCTACCCCGGCATCGGTGCCGAGGAGCGCGGACAGTCCGAGGCGATTGCCCGCAATCTGTATGTGATGGCCGAACTGCAGACGCCGATTATCTGCAGCATTGTCGGCGAAGGCGGATCGGGCGGCGCACTGGCGATCGGCGTCGGCGACCGTACGCTGATCCTGCAGTACTCGACCTATTCCGTGATTTCGCCTGAAGGCTGCGCCTCGATCCTGTGGAAGAGCGCCGACAAGGCCTCGGTCGCGGCCGAAACCCTGGGCATTACCGCCGACCGGCTGAAGGCCAACGGCCTGGTCGACCGCATCATCGATGAACCGCTGGGCGGCGCCCAGCGCGACTGGGATGCCATGTTCCAGAACATGCGCCGCGCGCTGACCGACACCCTGTCCGAGTTGCGCAAGCCGTCGCTCGACGCGCTGCTGGCCGAGCGCTACCAGCGTCTGCGGGCGTATGGCAGCTTCAAGGAAACTCCTGCCAAGTAAGGCGCTTGCGGAGGTCGTGGCGGACGTGCTGGCCCGCCATGTTGCGCCGCGTGCGCGGCTGACCCTCGCCCTGTCGGGCGGGCTCGATTCGGTGGTTCTGCTGGATGCGCTGGTGACGCTGCGCGATCGCTATCCCTTTGAGCTTGAAGCCGTGCACGTGCACCACGGGCTCTCGCCGCACGCCGACGACTGGGCCGATTTCTGTGCGTGCCTGTGCGCGTCGCAGGCTGTCGAATTGACGGTCCATCGCGTAACGATCGCGCGCGACGATGCGGCGGGCATCGAAGCCGCTGCGCGGCGCGCGCGCCTGCGCATTTTTGCCGCGGTCGACGCCGACTTCCTGCTGACCGCGCACCAGCAGGACGATCAGGCCGAGACACTGCTGCTCCAATTGTTGCGCGGCGCCGGGCCGAAAGGCCTCGCGGCGATGTCTGTGCTTCGGCAGCGGCACGGCTGGCGGGCAGCTCACTTGCGACCGCTGCTCGGGGTGACACGCAATACCATCCTGGAGACGGCCCGACGGCACGGCCTGGCCTGGGTCGAAGACGAAAGCAACCAGGACACTCGCTACCGCCGCAATGCGCTGCGCCAGCAGGTGATGCCATTGCTGGCAACGCATTTTCCCGGCAGCCAGGCCACGCTTGCGCGTGCGGCCGCCCTGCAGGCCGAGGCGGCGGAGCTGCTGGATGATCTGGCGCGGCTGGATGCGGGGGATGCCCTGGCGGGCGGGCGTCTCGATTGCGCCGTGCTGGCAGGCCTGACGCTGCCGCGCGCGCGCAATCTGCTGCGCTATTTCATCGCGCAGCAGGGCCAGACCCTGCCCAATGCGCGGCGGCTCGAGGAGACCGTGCATCAACTGTGCGAGGCGCAGGCCGATGCGCGGGTGCGCGTCAACCTTGGATCGGCCGAGCTGTGGCGTTTTCGCGGCGGCGCGTATCTGGTGCCGCCGGCACCGCCGGCCGCACCCTCCGTGCGCTGGCAGGGCGAGGCGCAGCTCTGGGTGCCGGCTGCGGGCGTGGGCGTGCGGATGGAACCGGTGATCGGGGCGGGCCTCAAGCGTGGCGTGCTGGAAGCCGGCAGGGTCACACTGGGGGTGCGCCAGGGCGGCGAACGCCTGCGCCTGCATGCCGGCGGCCCGCATCGCAGCCTGAAAAACCTGCTGCAGGAACAGGCGGTCCCGCCCTGGCAACGCGCGCGGCTACCGCTATTGTGGTGCGACGGGCAACTGGCGTGGGCCGCGGGCGTCGGATTCGACGCCGACTGGCGCGCGGCGCCGGGCGAGGCGGGGATGTTGCCGCAGGTGGTCGGCTAGCCCCGGACGAGACAGGGCGGGCTCGGGCGTGGTATCCTAGCAGGCTGATTTTCATGGTTTTTTGAACGTTTTTCTCATTTTATCCGGAGCATTCACATGGCAGTTCAGCGCACCTTTTCCATCATCAAGCCCGATGCCGTCAAAAAGAACGTGATCGGCAAGATCGTCAGCCGCTTCGAAAGCAACGGCCTCAAGGTGGTGGCGTCGAAGATGAAGCACCTGTCGCGCCAGGAAGCCGAAGGCTTTTATGCCGTTCACAAGGAGCGTCCCTTCTTCAAGGATCTGGTCGACTTCATGATTTCGGGCCCGGTGGTGCTGCAAGTGCTGGAAGGTGAGGATGCCATTGCCAGGAACCGCGAACTGATGGGTGCCACCGATCCGAAGAAGGCCGATGCCGGCACCATTCGTGCCGATTTCGCCGAGAGCATCGACGCCAACGCGGTACATGGTTCCGACGCGCCTGAAACCGCGGCGATCGAAATCGCCTATTTCTTTCCGGCCAGCGAAGTCTACGCGGGCCGCTAAGCTGTACGCATGACGCAAAATCTGCTCGATTTCGACCTGGCAGGACTGACCGCCTGGTTCGGCGAACGCGGCGAAAAACCGTTTCGCGCCCGGCAGGTGTTCCACTGGCTCCATCGGGCCGGGG
>JAKACL010000093.1 GCA_021821425.1 Pseudomonadota bacterium | reverse complement strand
CTGGCATGTACGGGCGTATAGCGAGGACACCTGCGATTTCCGCGATTTCGTGCTGTCGCGCATCGTCGAGGCGCATTGCCTGGAAGTGTCTGCCGACTCTGGCGAGCAGTACGACGACGACTGGGTGGAATCGGTCAGCCTCGTCCTGGCGCCGCATGCCGGGCTCGATGCCGACCGGCGCGAAAGCCTGCTGCTGGATTACGGCGCGAGCGGAGCGGTCATCGTGGTGAAGGTGCGGCGCGCGCTGCTCGGCTATGTGCTGCAGCGCCTCAACGTCGACACCACGCCGGACCATGCACTGAATCCGAACGCCTATCAGTTGATGCTGCTGAATCGCGACGAGATCGAGCCGTTCGCGGCGTGGGCGTTTGGTTAGGGGTCAGGATTCAGGGGCTAGGATTCAGGGGGCCTTGTGCGGCTACGCCGCGCTATTCAATGGACGGGGGCGCACTACACTTTTGTCTGACCCCTGACCCCTGACCCCTGACCCCTGACCCCTGACCCCTGACCCCTGACCCCTAGCCAACCAGCTCGATCAAGCCCCGCAGCGCCGCCGCCACGGCGCGCGAGCGGATTTCCTCGCGGTCGCCGTCGAGGCGGCAGATGGACGACATGACGGTGCCGTCTTCCAGCGCCCAGCCGTAGCAGACTAAGCCGACCGGCTTTTGCGGGGTGCCGCCGCCGGGGCCGGCGATGCCGGAAATAGCGAGCGCGGCCTGGGCGTGGCTGTGCTTCAGCGCGCCGCTGGCCATTGCCATGGCGGTTTCCTCGGACACGGCGCCGTGGGCTTCCAGCGTCGCTTGCGGCACGTCGAGCATCTCCACCTTGGCGGCGTTGGCATAGGTGATGAAGCCGCGCTCGTACCACTGCGAGCTGCCGGGGAGCGAAGTGAGCAGTTGCCCGACCCAGCCGCCGGTGCAGGATTCTGCAGTGGCCAGCATCCAGCCGCGCGCGCGCAGCCTGTCGCCGAGTTCGGTGGCGAGCTGGTGCAGTTCTTCGTCGCTTACACGAGCCATTGCACTCCTTTGATGACGGCGATTGCATACAGCGCCGCCAGAAGATCGTCGAACATCACACCGAAGCCGCCCTTGACGCGCGTATCGGCCAGCCGGATCGGCCAGGGTTTCAGGATATCGAACAGGCGAAAGAGTGCAAATGCCAGCACGAGCCACGCCACGCCAGCCGGAGTGAACAGCAACACCAGGGCGAAGGCAACGATCTCGTCCCACACCATGCCGCCATGGTCGGCCACCCCCAGCGCGCGGCCGGCCCGGCCGCAGGCCCAGATGCCGAGCACGAACATGGCGATCAGCAGAATGATCTGGTTCGGCAGATCGGGTGCGATGCGGATGATCGCCCAGAATAAAGGCAGCCCCAGCAAGGTGCCGGCGGTGCCCGGCGCTTTCGGCACGAGTCCGCTGCCGAAGCCGAACGCGATCAAGTGTGCCGGATGCGCGAACACGAATTTGAAATCAGGCTGCAAAGTGGTCATAGCCGGTGTGATCGATGGGGATCGGCTGGCCGTCGGCATCGATCACCGCCAGCCCCGGTTCGGCGGTGATGCAGCCGATGCGCGCCACCGCCACGCCGGCGGACTGGGCGGCGGCTAGCACCGTATCGCGCTGTTCTGCGGGCGCGGTGAAGCAGAGCTCGTAGTCGTCGCCGCCGGCCAGCACGCAGTCGCGGGCGACGTTCTCGTGCAGGTAGGTCTGCGCCACCGGCAGCATTGGCAGCGCGGCGAATTCGACGACGGCGCCGACCTGCGAGCGTTCGAGGATGTGGCCCAGATCGCCGAGCAGGCCGTCCGAAATATCGATCGCGCTGCTGGCAATGCCGCGCAGCGCGATGCCGAGTTCGACCCGCGGCGTCGGCAGATACAACGCGGGCAGCACCTTGGCGGCGTCGATCTGCTCCATGAACAGCCGGCCCTGGCGGTAGGCCAGCGCCAGGGCCGCTGCGCCGAGCGTGCCGGACACCCAGACGTCGTCACCGACCCGTGCGCCGTCGCGGCGTAATGCCTGCCCTGGCGGGACTTCGCCGATCACCGTGATGCAGATCGTCAGCGCGCCGCGCGTGGTGTCGCCGCCGACCAGCTCGATGCCATGCTGATCGGCCATGCGGAAAAAGCCGCGCGCAAATGCGGTGAGCCAGGCGTCGTTGGCTTCCGGCAGCGCAATCGCGAGCGTCGCCCAGCGCGGCGTCGCGCCCATCGCGGCGAGGTCGGACAGGTTCACCGCCAGCGACTTGTGGCCGAGCCCGGCGGGACTGTCCTGCGGCGAAAAATGGCGGCCTTCGAGCAGCATGTCGGTCGACATCGCCAGCTGCATGCCCGGCGACGGCGCCAGCAGCGCGCAGTCGTCGCCCACGCCCAGCACCGCGCCGGGCGTGGCGCGCGTGAAGTGTTTGGCGATGAGGTCGAATTCCATATTTAGGGGCTGGGATCCAGGGGCCAGGATCTAGGGGGTTTTGTGCGGCTGCGTCGCGCTGGATGAATTCGGAAACTTCCGCATGCTTTCCCCTGATCTCTAGCCCCTAAATCCTAGATCCTAACCCCTGCCTTTCGCCGCCTCGATTTCCACCGCGCGCACATCCTGCGCCAGCTTGTCGAGTACGCCGTTGATGTACTTGTGGCCGTCGGTGCCGCCGAATTTCTTGGCGAGTTCGACGCTTTCGTTGATGGCGACGCGCCAGGGCACGTCGGGGCAGTGCAGCAGCTCGTAGGCGCCGATCAGCAGAATGCCGCGCTCGACCGGCGAAAGCTCGGCGAGCGGGCGGTCGAGCAGGGGGGTGATGTGCGTGCTCAGCAGGTCTTCCTCCTTCAGCACGCCGTAGAGCAGGGTGCGGAAATAGTCCTCGTCGGCGCGCTTGAACTGCTCGTCGTCCTTGAGGTTGGCGGCGATCAGCGTGACGTCGGCGCCGCCCACCAGCCAGGCGTATACGCCCTGCAGCGTGAACTCGCGCGCGACTTTGCGGGAGCCGGCCATGTCAGAGTCGTTTCAGCAGATTGGCCATTTCGATCGCCACGCGCGCGGCGTCGCGGCCTTTCTCGGCCATGCGCTGGTGGCCCTGCTCCTCGGTGTCGACGGTGAGGATGGCATTGGCGATGGGCACGCCGGTTTCCAGCTGCACGTCGAGAATGCCGCGCGCGGATTCGTTCGACACCACTTCGAAATGATAGGTGTCGCCGCGCACCACGGCGCCGATGGCGACAAGGGAATCGAACTTGCCGGACTGCGCCATTTTCTGCAGGACCAACGGATGCTCGAGCGCGCCGGGCACGTCGACCAGCAGCACATCCTCCTTGACGACGCCCAGCCGGGCCAGCTCGATCTCGCAGGCCGACAGCAGGCCCTCGCAAATGCTCCTGTTGAAGCGGCTCATGACGATGCCAACTTTCAGGCCTGCGCCCTGGTAGACGGGATCGAGTTCGGAGATGTTGTCGGTGGTGCCCATGTGGTGTGTCCCTTTCTTCTCAGAGGATCATGCTTTTTCAGAATAGCCGGTGACTTCCAGCCCGAAACCATCCATTGCAGGCATCTTGCGCGGGCTGGCCAGCAGCCGCATTTTGCCGACGCCGAGATCGCGCAGGATCTGTGCGCCGATGCCGTAGTCGCGCAGGTCGTATTTACGGTTGTCGACCGGTGGCGGGTTGATGCGGTCCAGCAACGCGTCGGCGGTTTCCGGACGATGCAGCAGCACCACCACACCCGACTGCGATTCGGCGATGCGCTCCATCGCGCCCAGGATCGGCCACGAATGGCCGCCGCCGGTGACGTCGAGAAAGTCCATCACGCTCAAGGGTTCGTGCACGCGCACCAGGGTTTCCTTGTCCGCATGGATCTCGCCCTTGACTAGCGCCAGGTGGGTTTCGCCGGCGCACTTGTCGCGATAAGCGATCAGGCGGAAGGCGCCGTACACCGTCTGGATCAGGCGGTCGGCGGCGCGTTCGACCAGGCTTTCAGTCTGGCTGCGGTAGTGGATCAGGTCGGCAATCGCGCCGATCTTCAGGCCGTGCTCCTGGGCGAACGGCACCAGATCGGGCAGCCGTGCCATGGTGCCGTCGTCCTTGAGGATTTCGCAGATCACCGAGGCGGGCACCAGACCGGCGAGTCCCGCCAGATCGCAGCCGGCTTCGGTGTGCCCCGCACGCACCAGCACGCCGCCCGGCTGCGCACGCAGCGGGAAGATGTGGCCGGGCTGGATGATGTCGGTGGCCTTGGCGTCGCGCTTCACCGCGGCCCGGATCGTGACCGCGCGGTCGGCGGCCGAAATGCCGGTGGTCACGCCCTCGGCGGCCTCGATCGAGACGGTGAACGCGGTGCCGTGCGGGGTCTGATTGTCGCTCACCATCTGCTTCAAGCCGAGCTGGCGGCAGCGGTCGTCGGTGAGCGTCAGGCAGATCAGGCCGCGGCCGTAGCGGGCCATGAAGTTGATCGCGTCGGGCGTCACATGCTCGGCCGCCATCACGAGATCGCCCTCGTTTTCGCGGTCTTCCTCGTCGACCAGCACGACCATGCGGCCGGCTTTCAGCTCTTCGATAATTTCCAGGGTGGAGGCGAGGCTCATCAGTGCGTGTTCCTTAATCTTTGTCGATGACGTTTGTGAATTGAGCCAGGCGCTCGACGTAGCGCGCAATCATGTCGACTTCCAGGTTGACGCGGCTGCCTGCTTTCAGCTGCTTGAGCGTCGTCATGTCCAGCGTGTGCGGAATCAGGTTGAGCGCGAAGCGCGCGCCCTCCACTGCATTGACCGTCAGCGACACGCCATTCACCGTGATCGAGCCCTTGCGGATGACGTAGCGCGCAAGCTCGCCCGGCGCGTCGATTTCCAGCAGGTGCGATTCGCCCACAGGCGCAAAGCGGTGCACCGTGCCGACGCCGTCGATGTGTCCGCTCACCAGATGGCCGCCCAGGCGGTCGGCCAGGCGCAGCGCCTTTTCCAGATTGACCTCGGCACCCGGCGTGAAGCCTTCGGTGACACGCAGCGTCTCGGCCGAGACGTCGACGGTGAAGCGGTCCGGCGCGAGCGCCACCGCGGTCAGGCATACGCCGTTGACCGCGATGCTGTCGCCGATCGCGACGTCGGAAAAGTCCAGCCCGCCGCCGGTGATGACCATGCGTGCGTCGGCGCCGCGGGCTTCGTATTCGTGGATGCGGCCGATGGACTGAATGATGCCGGTGAACATGAATAAAGAGCGCATGCAGCGTGAAGGACCGTGCATTGTAGGCGTTTAGGGGGTGCGGGTGAACCACCCGCGCGCGATCAACCCTGACTGCACAGCCGTTAAACAAGGATAAGAAGGTCCTAATTGCTATAATGCGTCTTCATTCGACGAGCAGGGTCAGCCATGACGATGCCTCCTTCCTATAGCCTCCGCGGCCACCCCCTGCTGCCCATCGTGCAGGGCGGCATGGGTGTCGGCATCTCTGCGCATCAATTGGCGGGGGCAGTGGCGCACGCCGGCGGCATCGGAACCATCGCGAGCATCGATCTCAGGCATCACCATGCCGATCTGGTCGAGGCGGGCAAGCGCTGCCGCGACCGCGACGAACTCAATCGCCTCAATCTGATTGCGCTCGACCGTGAAATCAAGGCGGCGCTGGCGATTGCCGACGGTCACGGTCTCGTTGCGGTCAACGTGATGAAGGCGGTCGACGCGCACCCGGCGTACGTGCGCCAGGCCTGCGCGTCGGGCGCGCAGGCGATCGTGATGGGCGCCGGGCTGCCGCTCGACCTGCCCGAATTGGCCGACGGCTACCCCGAGGTCGCGCTGATCCCCATCCTGTCCGACGCGCGCGGCGTCGCCATCGTGCTGAAGAAGTGGATAAGGAAGGGCAGGCTGCCCGACGCCATCGTGATCGAGCATCCGCGCTACGCCGGCGGCCATCTCGGCGCGCCCAACCCGGCCGATCTGAAAAACGAAAAATTCGACTTCGCCGAAGTGCTGCCCGGCATCTTCAAGCTGTTCGACGAGCTCGGCATTGCGCGCGGGCAGATCCCCGTCATCGTCGGCGGCGGCATCAACAGCCACGAGAAGCTGGTGGCGGCACTCGCGCTCGGCGCTTCGGCGGTACAGATCGGCACGCCCTTCGCGGTCACCCTCGAGGGCGATGCGCATCCGAACTTCAAGCGTGTGCTGGCCGAGGCGAAGCCCGAAGACATCGTCACCTTCATGAGCGTGGCGGGACTGCCTGCGCGCGCGGTGAAAACCCCGTGGCTTGCCAATTACCTCAAGCGCGAGGCGAAATTGCAGACCTGCGCCAAAGCCGATCCCAAGCGCTGCGCCGCCGGCCTGCATTGCCTCACGCAATGCGGCCTGCGCGACGGCATCGCGCACGCCGGCCAGTTCTGCATCGACCAGCAGCTGGTCGCCGCGCTCAAGGGCGAGGTCGACAAGGGCCTGTTCTTCCGCGGTTCGGAGCCGCTGCCCTTCGGCAGCGAGATCCGCCCGGTGCGGGACCTGATCGACTATTTCATGACCGGCGACCGACCCGCAAAAACAGCGGCCACTGCAAGCGCCGTGGCGCTGCAGGATCGCCCCACGCAGCCGCCAGCTGCGCGCGCAACACCGTAATCGGATCGCCGCCGCGTTCGGCCTGGTAGCGCCGCACGGCCGACCAGGTGGATACATAATCCAGCAAGCGGTCCAGGCTCCACGCGACGTCGATCGAGAATGCCGGCGCCGGCATTTCAGGAAACGGAAAATCCAGATCGCGGTAGCCGTCGTCGATCAGCGTGCGTTCCGGCGGCCAGTACGGGCCCACCGTGTAACGGTAAAAATCCAGTAAAGGCGCATCCATTTCGTTCGGCAGCACCAGGCGACCATAGCCCCACAGTGCGAGCACGCCGCCGGGCTTCAGCACGCGCGCCGCTTCCGCATGAAAGCGCGGCAGGTCGAACCAGTGCGCCGCCTGCGCTACGCTGACGAGATCGACGCTGTCCTCTGCAAGTCCGCTGTCTTCGGCCGGCGCAACGCGATACTCAACCCGCGAATGCGGCATAGCGTGACGGATCTGTTCGGCGGAGGCGTCGGTCGCGATCACGCGGCGAAAATGCGCCGCCAGTCCCACTGCCGCCTGGCCGCTTCCGGTGGCGCAATCCCAGGCGGTGTCCCGCTCGGTGCACAGGCCGGCGAGCCAGTCGTAAAGTACGGCGGGATAGTCGGGACGGAAGGCGGCGTAGCGGTCGGACGCCGAAGAAAAATGATCCTTGAATCCGCTCACGCAGGCAGCAGCGTCAGCCGCAGATCGCCGCCGAGCTGGCGCACGTCGGCGAGCCTGAAGCGTGCGGCATTCTTCAGCGCGGCGAGCGCCGGCATGTCGAACAGTCCGCGCGCGTCATCGCCCACCGCCATGGGCGCGACGTAGGCGACCCATTCGTCGACGAGATTCGCTTCGAGCAGCGCGCCGTTCAAGCCTGCGCCGGCCTCCACGTGCAATTCATTGACGCCGCGCTGCGCCAGCAGCGCGAAGAGCGAGGCGAGGTCGACGCGGCCATCCGCGCCGGGCAGTTCGGCCACTTCCGCGCCGGCGGCTTCCAGTGCGGCGCGCGCCCCGGGCTCAGCGCGGTGGCAGACGACGAGCGCAGGCAGAATCGCCGCGTTTGCCGGCGTGCGGAGTTCGGAATCGACGATCACGCGCAAGGGCTGCCGGCCGATATCCAGGTCGCGCACGGTCATGCGCGGGTTGTCGGCGAGCACGGTGCCGCTGCCGGTGAGGATCGCGCAGGCGCGCGCGCGCAGGCGCTGCACGTCGGCGCGCGCCGCTTCGCCCGTGATCCATTGCGAGGCGCCGTTGGCGAGCGCGGTCTTGCCGTCCAGGGTGGAGGCGGTTTTAAGCCGCACCCACGGCCGGTGCCGCGTCATGCGCGACACGAAGCCGGGGTTGAGCGCGCGCGCCTCGGCTTCCATCAACCCGACTTCGGCGCGGATGCCGGCGAGCGTCAGCATGTCGAGGCCGCTGCCGGCCACCAGCGGGTTGGGGTCGCGCATCGCCGCGACTACGCGCGCCACGCCGGCGCTGACCAGCGCCTCGGCGCAGGGCGGGGTGCGGCCGTGATGCGAACAGGGCTCCAGCGTCACGTACACGGTGGCGTCGCGGGCGGCGTCGCCGGCGGCCTTCAGCGCATGAATCTCGGCGTGCGGCATGCCGGCGCGCGCATGCCAGCCCTCGCCGACGACACGGCCATCCTTGAGGATGACGCAGCCGACGCGCGGATTGGGGCTGGTAGTGAAAAGGCCGCGCGCAGCAAGCTGCAGCGCGCGTGCCATATGCAGGGAATCAGCAGCGGAAAATTTCATCTCCGGGCGTGCAAATTTTGAGACCGCGTGAACAGTAGCACGGCTGGCTGCGTGCCGATCAGGTTCCCGGCCAATTCCGCGGGCGGGGGCAGGGCTTGCGTTCGGAATCGGCCCAGCAAAAACGCCCCCGGCGAGGGCGTCTGCAATCGTTCAGCCCGTGCCGGGCTTGAACGGATCAAAGGTGCTCGATCACTTCGCGGCCGTTCAAGGGCTGTACGGGGCGGGCGTTGTGCTCGTAAATCTTGTGCAGCAGGCCAATTTGCGCCCGCGAGGCCTCGACAGGCGTTTTCAGGACATACCAGGCCACGCCTTCCGAGCAGGGCGGCGTGGTGAGCGATCCCTGGAAATGGTAGTAACCGTGCTTCGCGGGAAGCAGATCGGCTGGGTTGAACTGCACGTCTGCGACCTTGTGTTCCGGGCCGGCGGCGACAGGCATGTTGTCGAACACAGTCTTCAGCGCCGCGTTTTCGCGCCCGGTCTTGAACAGGATGGCGACCACGGCCAGCTTGCCGGCGTCGTCCTTGTGCACCAGGTGGGCCACAAGGTCGTAGGCCTTGCCCTGGATGCGTTCCTCGCTCGGCGTGTGGAAATGGAATTGCGCGAGGTTATATGCATGGCCGCCGATCGTCAGGGTGCCCGCGCCGGTTTCGTTGATTTGCACCGTATGACCGTTGTTGATGATGGCAAGCGGTGTGGCCTGGTAGGCGAATGCCAGATCCGGAGCGTCGGCCTTGAGCCTGGCGCCGCGGATATCGATCGGCGACTGCGCATGGCCGAGCTTGCATTCGAAAAAACGCTTGTCGAGTTCGGACCAGTGGCTGGGGCCGTGCTGACCTTCGTAGGTCCAGTGAGGACCTTCGGCGAAGGCAGAGAGGCTCAGGCAGGACAGGGCAATGACGGACAAGCGGTACAGCATCGTGTTTCCTCCTTAGATGTGATGAAAACGAAAAGTATGCTGCCAGGAAAATTAAGAAAGCCTTAAGGATGGACTATTTGAACAGGTCGTCCACGCCATGCGGCGGTGGTGCGTGTTCCAGATCCTGCAGCACGTCGCGGAAATCGTCGGGGTCCTGGAAGCTTTTGTAAACCGAGGCGAAGCGGATGTAGGCGACCTTGTCGAGCTTCTTCAGCTCGTGCATCACCAGCTCGCCGATCTCGCGCGCTGGCACCTCGCGCGCGCCGCGCGTCAGCAGCAGCTGGCGGATGCGCTCGCCCGCCGCATCGACCAGCTCGGTCGGCACCGGGCGCTTGTGCAGCGCGCGGCGGAAGCTTTCGCGCAGCTTGGTTTCGGAAAAATCTTCGCGGGTGCCGTTGGTCTTCACGATTTGCGGCGGCCGCAGCTCCGCGGTTTCCCAGGTGGTGAAGCGCTTCTCGCAGGCCGCGCAGCGGCGCCGACGACGGATCGCGTCACCCGCCTCGTTGACGCGGGAGTCGATGACCTGGGTATCCAGAGAACCGCAGAAAGGACACTTCATGGGTAGGGATCAGGATTCAGGGGTCAGGGGTCAGGGGACAGGGGACAGG
>JAKACL010000092.1 GCA_021821425.1 Pseudomonadota bacterium | reverse complement strand
AACCTGGTTGTGCCGAACACCGTGAACGGAAACAACGCGTCGCTGCTGTTCTACGGTTTCATCGACGCCGCCAACAGCTACACGAGCATCGCTTTTGGCAATACCAATGCGGGAACAGACTTCTTCGGCTTTGACGACATGATCATCGGCGACAGCGAGCAGGTTTCGATTCCCGAGCCGGCCACGCTGGGTCTGCTCGGCCTGGGCCTGCTCGGCCTGGCAGCCGCACGTCGCACCAAGGCGAAGACTGCGTAAGCAGCCCTCAATCCGCCGAAACGGCAGCCCAGCTGCCGTTTTTTTTTGCTGGTCGAAGCGTTGAATCTGGATTGCTCCGAGTGCCACTTGCGCACCCAGAGCGGTCTGGCGGCGTGGATGCACTCAGGCCCGGCTTATAATCCGGGACATCTCTACAAGCGAGCGCGCCATGGATTTCACTCGATCCTGATGCTTTTCTGGTCCATGGCACATCGAATTTCTGCCGATTTCCAGTGCCAACCACCCTCTTGGTGCCGGTGCAGTTCACTGTGCGGCCGGGGGACGGCGATCCGGGTGTAGCCGTGATCGCCGTCCACGGCCCGCAGCCCGCCAGCAGGGATGGTTGTGCGTTGTGAGGCTGGCGTTGTCCGATTCATCACGAAAAGGAGCGTGCAATGAACATGAGCGAAAGTCTGACCCTGCTGGCCCTGATCATGGCGCTGTCGGCGTATATCGGTTCGGTGCGTGCGCGCATGCTCGACCGGGCCAATAGTGCGGACCCCGCCGAGAAGTGCAAACAGGTCGGCGCCGTCGCACGGTTGATGTGGATCGATGTGCCACTGGTGTTGTCGGGATTGTTGCTGCTGTATCTGATGATGTGGCAGCTGATCGACTTTCGCGCCGATGGGGTGCTCAGCGCGGCCTTGCTCGTGTTCGCCTTCGCAGCGGTGGTGATGGCGGTTTTTCATGCCTGCGAGTGGTGCAGAAGTGTGTCCGAGCTGACCGAGTGCAAGGGCAAACAATAGCCGGGCCACTTCTCTGGCTGACGCGCGTGATGGATTTTTCCCAGACCCTGATTCTCGCTGTGGTGCAGGGCATCACCGTCACGCGGCCGAGTCGAAGCGCAGCCTGCAATGGGTTTCGCGCGTCAGCGCCAGCGCCAGCACGGCGCCGCCCGCACTGACCAGCAGCCATACGAAGGCGGCGTGGTAGGCGGCGGCATCGTAGATGCGCGCGCCGTCGAGCATCGCGCCCTGCCAGTTGCGGTCGAGGATCCAGCCCACTGCGCTTTGCTGGATCGCGGCGAACCCAAGCACGGCCATGTTGACGACGCCGCCGACGGTGCCCGCGGCGCCCGGATGGTTGGCCTCGCGCGCGAAGGCAAAGCCGATGATGATGCCGCCCGCCGAAAAACCGATGCCGGCGAACAGCAGATAGAGCGCGCTGGCCGGCAGCGCGTCGACGAACAGAAACACCCCCCAGCACACGGCATTGACAAGCGCCGCGCCCAGATACGGCCGCTTGCGCCGCCCCATGCGGTCCGACAGCGCGCCCAGCAGCGGGCCGCCGACGGCAAAACCGAGCAGCATGGTGGTGGTGAAGACCGCGGCATGGCTGCGTTCCAGGCCGTGGACCTGCACCAGATACGGCACCCCCCAGAGGCCGGCGAAAGTGAGCACCGGCGCGGCGACCAGACCACCCGCAAAAAACAGCAGCCAGGTCTCGCGCTCGGAAACCACGATTTTCAGACTGCGCCGCGGCGACATCGCGCTGTTGCTGAGCGCCTCGGGATGGGCGTGGCTGGCGTAGCCGCGATCACTGGGATCGTCGCGCACCCACAGCCAGACGGCGATGGCGAGCAGCAGCGTGACACCCGCGCTGGCCAGCATGGCGCTGCGCCAGCCAAAGCTCGCGACCGCTTCCGACAGCGGTACGCCGGCGAGCGCGCCGCCGAGATTGCCGATCAGCAGCGAGACGCCGGTAACGGTGGCGAAGCGGTTGGCGGGAAACCAGTGGCCGGCGAGCTTCATGCAGGCGACGAAGGCGACGGCGACCGAGGCGCCGATCAGGGCGCGGCCGAGACTGGCCATCCACAACGTGTCCGCCAGGGAAAACAGCACGGTGCCGGCCACCGCAGCCAAGGCGGCCGCCGTGGCGACACGGCGCGGCCCGACCGCATCCGCGAGCAGGCCGCTGGGAATCTGCATGAGGGCGTAGGCATAGAAGTAGAGGGCGGATAGATTGCCGAGCATGGTGGCGGCAATGCTGAAGTCGCGCATCAGTTCGTCGACCATCACCGCCGGCGCGACACGCTGGAAAAAACCGACGAAATAGAGACTGGCGAGCAGCCCCCAGGTGAACCAGGCCAGGCTGACCGGCGGCAGGCGGGGTGTTCCGGGTAAGGAAGACGAGTGGGCCAATTCCAGTTTTGCTTGAGTCAATGGGACACGCCCGGGGATGACGCAGATCATACAGGCGAAGGAAGCCGCAACGCCTCAACGCTGTGCAGGTCGGGTCCATCGGGCCGGGAAACTCATCCCGCCGGCGCGGCCGGTGGCGGGTCGTCGGTATGAAACCGCAACTGGTGGCGCCCGGCCGATTTGGCCTTGTACATTGCCTGGTCGGCCTGCCGGAGCAGCAGGCCGGCACTCGCCTGGTGGCCGCAAAAGGTGGTGATGCCGATGCTGGGCGTGCAGTTGCGCAGCACCTCGCCCAGCCGATGGGGTTGGGAGAGCACGACCAGGATCTTGCTGCCCAGTTCCGCCGCCTCGGCTGCCGCTTCGTCGGCGGTGTTGCCGAGATTTTCCAGGATGACCACGAATTCGTCGCCGCCCAGCCGGGCAACGGTATCGCTTTCGCGCACGCTGGCGACGAGGCGGCGCGAGACTTCCACCAGCACCTGGTCGCCTGCCGCATGGCCCAGGGTGTCGTTGATCGTCTTGAAATTGTCGAGGTCGATGAACAGCAGCGCACCATGCCGCCCGCTGCGCTCGCTGATGGCGAGCTCGTGGTCGAGCCGATCCAGCAGCAGGCGGCGGTTTGGCAGCCCGGTCAGGGTGTCGTTGAATGCCAGGTCGCGAATCATGATTTCGGCGGCCTTGCGCTCGCTGATATCGAAAATGAGGCCGTCGAGCCACAGGGTCTGGCCGTTCGGGTCCGGGGTGACGCGGCCGCGTTCATTGACCCAGCGGGTAAAGCCGTCGCTGGCCTGAATCCGGTATTCGATGCTGTAGGCACAGCGCTTGGCGATCGCTTCGGCAATGGCCTCGCTGACCTGGGGCTTGTCGTCCGGATGGATCAGCGTGCGATAGGCGCGTTCTCCCGACAGGAATCGTTCGGGCGGCTCGCCGGTGAGCGGCGCGATCCCGTTGCTCAACTGCAGCACCGGCAAGTCGGCCCCGGGCTGGGAACGAAACACGGCGCCGGGAATGTTCTCGACCAGGGACCGGTAGCTGTTGAGGATCTGCTTGAGCTGCGCAGCGGATTGGCGCATCTTTCGGCGGTGTCGCGCATTCATGTACAGCACGGAAAACAGCAGCAGATCGAGCGCCAGCCCGCCGAACAGGATCAGCTGGGGCTGGTTGCTCTGGCGGCTGGCCTCAAGCCGCGCGCTGCTGCGGAAGCGGGCAACCCAGACGTGGCCGCCGAGGTCGAGCGGCATGTCGGTCACATGTCGCGCAGTGCGCCCTGCCCCCTGGCTTGCATACAGCAGGTTCGCCGGCGCCGGCTCGCCGTCGAATAACTCGACTTCCAGCACCTGGCCGGGCACGTTGAATGTGCTTTCCATCAGATCGAACGCGCGGAACGGACTGTAAACAAAGCCGATCAGGGCGGCGCGGCGCGCCGCGATCGTGTCGGGTGGTCGAGCGGTGTTATAGACAGGTAAATAGATCAGGAAACCGGGTTGCACTCCCGAGCGGGTTTCCTGGACGAGGGTGACTTTCTGGGACAGCGCCGGCTGGCCGGTATCGCGCGCGCGTTCCATCGCCTCCCGCCGCACGGGATCGGAAAACATGTCATAGCCGAAGGCGCGCAGATTGGGTCCGGTGAAAGGCTCGAGATAGACAATGCTGCTGAGCATGTCGCGATTGCCGGAAGGGTTGATGGCGTAATTCGCAAAACCTTGCGCGCGGATCGACCGCTCATGCGCCTCCCTGCTGTCGCGCGGCACCATCAGGGCGAAGCCGGTGCCGAGGATGCCGGGTAGCGTCCGATCCAGTTCGAGCCGCTCGACATACGCCCGCCATTGTTCGCGGCTCGGCATGCCCGTTGCCGCAAACAGCGCTGCGCCTCCGCGCAGAACCTGCTCGTAATCATCCATGCGGGTGATCAGGATGTTCTTCTGTTTTTCCGAGACGCGGAGGAAATTGTCCCGGTCGCGCTCGATGGATTGCGTTTCCGCGTGCTGCCACAATCCAATCGTCAGCAGCACCGTCAGCAGCAGGACGACCCATGCGGTGGCCGGGCGGTCCAGCAGCAGGCTGGCGCGCGTGCCGGTCGTTGTCCTGGTCGGATGCGTCGTGGGCTTGGCAGCGTGCACGCTGCTCTCCACGTTTTCAGCCACGGGCGCTGCGGAGGGTGCCCCGCCGATGGGTGAATAGTCCGACACCAGCGCCTGGCGGCGTGCTTTGTCCGGACCGGATCGATTCATGGGGATACCCGTTTCGCTTAACACCTTGGCGATCATGCAAGCCGGGTCGGTCAATTGCTGTAGGAAAAATCTGATTAGCGCGCGTGCGGACCGCAGCCGGCAGGCGGATCACAACGCGCGCGTCACCTGTCGCACCGCGTCGTCCTCGGGATGCGGTGCGATACGGAAGCCCAGCGCCTCGACCAGCTTCAGCATCGGGCGGTTGGTCTTCAGCACCTCGCCCCCCATCCGCTTCAGCCCCTTGCCGCGCGCCACGTCCATCAGCACATCCATCAGCTTGTGACCGATGCCCTGCTTCTGCCACGGGTCCCTGACCACCAGGGCGAACTCGCAGGTGTCGCCGTCCGGGTTGATCGCATAGCGCGCAACGCCGAGGTCGACCGCGAGATCGAATGCCGTGCTCGCCGCACTGTTTCATGAGCTGCGCCACAGGGTCGGCGCGGGCGTCGCGATCAGCGCGAGATCCGGAACCGTCGGCAGATCGCAGGCGCGCGCATGGCAGCGCACGCCGAACACCTGGTCGTGCTTGGGATTGACCGGATAGACCTCGCCCGCGTAACCGGCGTGGCGCAGATTGCGAAACAGCGTGCCGGCGACCGAATCCTCGCGCTCGCTGGCGCCGAAGACCGCGACCGAGCGGGCGTTGAACAGGGGATGCAGATAATGTTGGGGCAAGGGGTGTGGTCGGGCCTGCAGCAAACGGGACGGGTTCCATCCTAGGCGCACTCGGGTGACCGCGCCAAGCGCGGGCGTATAGTGAACGAAAAATGCCCGTTGCACCCGCCATGCAAACCGCCTACTACACCCATTCCAGTTTTCTTCTGCACGAGATGGGCAGCTGGCATCCCGAGTGCCCGGCCCGCCTGCGCGCCATCGACGACCGCCTGCATGCCGCCCGCCTGTTCGATTTTCTGGCGCATCACGACGCCCCCGACGTCACCCGCGCGCAGTTGCTGCGGGTGCACGATGCGGCCTACGTCGATGCCCTCGAGGCGGCGTCCCCGCCGGTGGGGGTGCGGGTGATCGGTGTCGACGCCAGCATGAATCCGCATACGCTGACCGCGGCCCGTCACGCGGCCGGCGGCGCGGTGGATGCGGTCGACCGGGTGTTGCGCGGCGAAATGGCAAATGCGTTCGTCGCCTGTCGCCCGCCCGGCCATCACGCCACCCGCACTCAGGCGATGGGCTTTTGTTTCTTCAACAACGTCGCGGTGGCGGCGGCGCATGCGCTGGGGGCGCACGGGCTCGAGCGCGTCGCCATCGTCGACTTCGACGTGCACCACGGCAACGGCACCGAGGACATCTTCCGCGACGAGCCGTGCGTGATGCTGTGCTCGACCTTCCAGCACCCCTACTATCCGCACAGCGGCGCCGACACCGTGAACGCGCACATCGTTAATGTGCCGCTGCCGGCAGGAACCACTGGCAGCGCCTACTGTGCGGCGTTCAGCGCGCAGATCCTGCCACGCCTGGAAGCTTTCCGTCCGCAGTTTGTGCTGTGCTCCGCCGGTTTCGATGGCCACCGCGAGGACGACATGGCGCAGTTCTGCCTGGTGGAGACGGACTACATCTGGATTACCGAACGCGTCATGGATGTGGCTGCGCGCCACGCCGGGGGCCGCATCGTGTCGGTGCTGGAAGGCGGCTACGACCTCAGCGCGCTGGGGCGCAGCGTCGCCGCGCACATCAAGACGCTGGCCGGCTTGTAAAAAACAAGGCATAAAAAAACAAGCCGAGCCTGTGCCCATAAAAATAAAAGGCCGGCAAACGCCGGCCATTTTGCATTGCGCGCTCGCCTTCAGGCTGCTGCGAGCATCTGCTTGCGGTACTTGTTGAGGTCGCGCACGTTCTCGAAAGTCTGCCCCAGCAGATTGGACAGATTGCGCAGGATGCCGCCGACAACCTTGTTTTCCCAGGTGGCGTCGAACTGGATCTGCTCGTCGAGCCAGTGCTCCAGCCATTCCGGATTGGGAAGGCGCGACTGGATGGTGTCCTGCGGGAACAGCGCTTCGTTGACATGCAGGTTGGTGGGATGCAGCGCCTTGTCGGAGCGCTGGCTCGACGCCATCAGGAAACCGATCTTGGCGAACGCCGCGGCAACGCTGGGGCCGCCCTGCTTCAGCGCGCGCTTCATGTACTGCAGATAGGCGCCGCCGTGGCGACCCTCGTCGCGCGAGATGGTCTCGTAAATGTGCTTGATCACCGGCTCGGTATGCCATTCGGAGGCGCGCTTGTACCACTGGGTGAGGCGCACTTCGCCGCAGAAATGCAGCATCAGGGTTTCCATCGGCGGCGCCGGGTCGAACGGAAAGCGGATCGCGTGCAGTTCTTCCTCGGTGGGCGCGAGTTCGGGCTTGAAGCGGCGCAGGTATTCCATCAGCACCAGCGAGTGCTTCTGCTCCTCGTAAAACCAGATCGACATGAAGGCGGAAAAGTCGCTGTCGTGCACGAAGTCGCGCAGGAACATCTCGGTCGCCGGCAGCGCGGCCCACTCGGTGATGGCGTTCATCTTGATGGTGAGCGCCTGTTCGTCGGTGAGCTTGCTGGCGTCGAACTGGTCCCAGGGAATGTCGGTTTCCATGCTCCAGCGGGCGCGTTCGAGAGATTTGAAGAGGTCGATATAAAGCATGTCAATTAGGGCGTGGGGGGCGCGGTTCGTTCCCTGGTGCCATTGTTGTCGTAACGCATGACATTCTAGTGTCAAATCGCCGATTTTCCGCCTGTTTCGCTGCGCCAGCGCGCGAGGCAATCGAACAGGTCCTGGAATTCGGGCACCCGGCACACCCCGTCGATCGGCTTGCGGATGCCCTTGATGCCGTACCCGCCGGCCCACAATCCGGTGCGCGCGGGCAGCAGCTGCCGCAGGTCGCGCAGGCCCTGCGCAGCCTGGGTCGGCGCATAGGCGGTGCTGAACGAGAGGCATACCGCATCCACTGTCTTGACCTCTGCTGCGCGCACGATTTCGTTGATCGGCGTCTGCGGACCGAGCAGCACCGGATAGGCCCCCTCCACCACCAGCAGCGCTTCCACCATCAGCAGTCCCAGCGTGTGTTCCTCGCCTGACAGCGTGGTGAGCAGCACGCGCGGGCTGCCGCTTTGCGGCGCCATGTTCGCAAGCGTTGTGCGGAAAAGTTTTTCCAGGTGCTGCGAAAACAGGTGCTCCTCGAAAATACCGAGTTCGTTGCGCGACCAGGCCTCGCCGATGCGGGTTATCAGCGGCGCACAGATGTCCATGACAAATCGCGCCAAGCCGCGTCGTGCCAGTTCGCGGTGGAATTGCCGTTCCAGCGCGTCGCTGTCGTGTGATTTGACCAACTGCAACCAGTCGTCGAGGTGCGGATGGGGCGTGCCAGGCACCGTTTCGGTGGGGGCGTCGAGCGCCGCGAGTGCCGAGGGGTCGAGCGCCAGCAGTCTGCCCGGGCGGTGGCCGCGGTCCATCAGGCGCTTGATTTGCGCGAGCTGGCGCACCTGCAGCAAGGTATAGAGGCGTTCGCCGTTGGCGTCGCGGTCGGGCGTCGGAAACCCGTAGCGGCGCTCCCATACGCGCAACGTGTCCTTGGACAGGCCGGTTTCGCGCTCGACCGAAGCGATCGGCAAGCCCGGGCTCAGATGTGTTGCTTCTGTAGTCATATTGTCTAGGACAAGTTATTGACAAAGGTAAATTGTTGGCTTAATTTAAGCACATGATCCACTTTTGTCCAAGACACATGAACATCCTGTCCAGCTCCAAGATGCTGCTCGCTGCCACGGTCGCTGTTTTGCTGAGCGGAGGTGCCAGCGGCGTTGACATCGCCCGCAGCCAGTCTGCCCAGGTGTGTCCGCCCGCAAGCGTCGCCGCCGTGCCGGCCGATTACTGGGTCTACCACGCGCTGGTGGCGCCCTATCCGACGCTGACGCCGCCGGTATCGGCCGCGCCGCGTGTCCACGCCGCGTGCACCGCCAGCAAGGTAATCCGCACATGAGGCCCGCAAGCCTCGTCGCAGCGCTGCTGCTGAGCGCCAGCGCCCATGCTGCGCCCGCCTGCCCGCCGCTGCTCGACCATACGCTCAAGGATATCGACGGCAAAACGCAGAACCTGTGCGCCTACGCCGGCAAGGTGGTGCTGGTGGTCAACACCGCCAGCCAGTGCGGCTACACCGGCCAGTACCAGGGCCTGCAGGCCCTGCATCAGAAGTACGGCAGGCAGGGTTTGGTCGTGCTGGGTTTTCCGGCCAATGATTTCGGCGGCCAGGAGCCGGGCAGCAACACCACGATCAAGGACTTTTGTGAAAGCAATTACGCGGTCGACTTTCCGCTGTTCTCCAAGGTCGGCGTCAAGGCGGCCAACGCCAACCCGCTGCACGAAGGCCTGGCGCAGGCGACCGGAGAACGGCCGAGCTGGAATTTCCACAAGTATCTGATCGACCGCAGCGGCACGCGGGCGCTGTCCTTCGCCAGCCGGATCGAACCGCAATCGAGGGACATGGTGCAGGCCATCGAGTCCATGCTCAAGGCACAGCCCGCGCTCCCGCAGGGAGGCCGCTAACATGCGCATCGCTGTCGTCGGATCGGGGATTGCAGGGCTGTCGGCCGCCTGGCTGCTGAGCCGCTGGCACAAGGTGACGCTGTATGAAGCGGATACGCGACTGGGCGGCCATACGCACACGGTGGACGTGTCGCTCGATGGCCGGACCTTTCCGGTCGACACCGGCTTTCTGGTATTCAACCATCGCACCTATCCCGAACTCACCCGGCTGTTCGACACACTGGGCGTGGAAACCGTCGCCAGCGAAATGACGTTCAGCGTGCGGCTGGACCAGCCCGAGCTCGAATGGGCCGGCAGCGATCTCAACACCGTGTTCGGCCAGCGCAGGAACCTGGCACGGCCGGCGTTCTGGTCGATGCTCGCCGACATCCTGCGTTTCAATCGCGAGGCGGTGCGCGTATCCATTCCGACCGGCAGCATGGCGCTGGGCGACTACCTGAAGGCGAACGGCTACGGCAAACCCTTCATCGAGTGGTATCTGCTGCCGATGGCAGCCGCGATATGGTCGTGCCCGGCGTCGCAGATGCTGGAGTTTCCGCTGTCGTCCTTCGTCACCTTCTGCCGCAACCATGGCCTGCTGCAGGTCATGAACCGGCCGCAATGGCGCACGGTCAAGGGCGGCGGCCGCGAATACGTCAACAAGCTGGCCGCCGGCATCGGCGAGATCCACCTCGGCCAGCCGGTCGAATCGCTG
>JAKACL010000091.1 GCA_021821425.1 Pseudomonadota bacterium | reverse complement strand
GCCTCGATCTGCATGCGCTCGGAGTAGGGCGCCTGCATGCCGTGCTCCCAGAACTGCAGACGGCTGCGGCCCTGCGACTTGGCCTGGTACATGGCGATCTCGGCCTGGCGGATCAGGCTGTCGATCATGTCGCCATCCTCCGGCGCGACGCAGGCGCCGATGCTCACCGAGATGTAGATTTCGTGGCCCTTGACGTAGACCGGCTTGGACAGCACCTGGATGACCTTGCGGCAGATGTGTTCGACGTCGCTGCGCGATACCAGGGTGGGCAGCAGCACCGCGAATTCGTCGCCGCCCAGGCGTGCCAGCGTGTCGCCTTCGCGCAGGCACTGGCGCAGGCGGGTGCCGACGGCAAGCAGCAGTTCGTCGCCGATGGTGTGGCCGAGCGAATCGTTGATCACCTTGAAATGGTCGAGATCGAGACTGAGCACCGCGAGCGGCTTCTGGTTGCGGCGGGCCTGCGCCAGCATCAGGCCGAGATGGTCGCGGAACAGCGCGCGGTTGGGCAGGCCGGTGAGCAGGTCGTGGTAGGCCTGGTAGTGCATGGTTTCCTCGGCCTGCTTGCGCTCGGTGATGTCCTTGGCGACGCCGTAGCTGCCGATGAAACGCTGCTCGAATGCGCTGGCTGTCTCGTCGTACATGCCGGTCGCGGTCAGCTCCACGGTCTTGCAGCGCCCGGTCATCAGGCGCGGGCGACGCATGCCCGGATTGCACTTGAGGCGGATCTCGATGTTGCGCGCGCTGCGGTCTCCGGCACGGCGTTCGTTGAACACATGTTCGGCGCGCGCGATGTCGTCCTCGTGGATCACCAGGCTGTAGTGCTGGCCCAGCAGTTCCTCGCTGCGGTAGCCGAGCAGGCTCTCGACGCGCTCGTTGGCGAAGGTGAAACGGCCGTCTCCGTCCAGGGTGTAGATGAGGTCGGGCGAACTGTTGACCAGGAAGCGGTGCCATTTTTCCGATTGCTGCAGGCGCTGCAGGATGTGGTTGTTCTCCCGTTCCAGACGGCGCCGGATCAGCGTGTTGTCGATGCGCCGCAACAGTTCTTCCGATTCGTAGGGCTTGCGCACGAAGTCGGCGGCACCGCCGCGCAGCGCGCGGATCGCCGCATCGATGGTGCTGTCGCCGGACACCACGATCACCGGGGTGTCGGCGCTGCGGTCGGCCACGAATCGCAACACCTCGCTGCCATTGAGGTCGGGCATGCCGAGGTCGAGCAGGATGACGTCGAACTGCTGCTTGCCGATGGCGATCAGCGCCTCGCAGCCGCCATTGGCGGTCGTCACGTCGTAATCGCGCGTCGAGAGCAGGCGCACGAGCCCCTCCAGGATCAGCGGTTCGTCGTCCACCACCAGCAGGCGCGGACGCATGGGGAAAGTGCTGATGACCGCAGGATGCGGGCCGGGATCGCTGGGATCGTCTGTCATGGGTGTTCTCCTTGAGCCGGGGTTACATGGACCCGTAGCGTGTTGTCGTGATCGGAACCTGGCCGTTCTGCAGGGTGGGCAGACGGATCAGGAAATGGGTGCCGTGCGGGCTGCTGGTGCAGCTGAGCTGGCCGTGCATGCGTTCGACCAGGCCGCGGCTGATGGTGAGGCCGAGGCCGGCATGGTCGCCGCCTTTCTCGCTGATCACCGGTTCGAACAGGTGCGAGGTCACGGCCGCCGGCAGGCCGGGGCCGGTGTCGGCGACTTCGATTTCGACATGCTGCAGGCCATTCACCATGATCAGACGGGTGCTGAACTTGAGATGGCCGCCGCTTTGCATCGCCTCGACCGCATTCTTGGCGAGGTTGAACAGCACCTGCTTCAGCAGGTCTTTTTGCAGCGGCATCGGCGGCACATCGGGGTTGAGATCGATCTGCACGTTGACCTTGTTCGGCGCAAACAGCGTGCCGAGCGCCATCCGCACCAGCTCGGACACCACGCTGTTGACCGACACCAGTTCGAGCGGCGCGGCGGCCGGCGGGCCGATTTCCTCGCTTGCGGTGATGCTGCGCACAATGCGCGCCACCCGTTCGATTTCGTCGGCAATGATGCCAAGGTCGCGCTGCACCGACGAATCCGCGCCGAGGCGTTCCGACAGCAGGTTGACGTAATTGCGCATGATGGTGAGCGGGTTCGCCACTTCGTGGATGGCGCGCCGCACCCGTTCGCGCGGGATCGCGTCGTCCGGCACGGCAGGTGGCGCCGCGATCGCCGGCGCTGCTGTGAAGCCCGGCTGCAGCGCCTCGGCGCATTCGGCCAGGACAAAGCGCCACAGCGGCGACATGCTGAGTCCGGACAGGGCATTGCCCGCCACCAGCACGCCGACACGGCCGTCCGGCAGGCCGATCGGCTGGCTGAGCAAGGTGTCGACGCCGAGCAGGCGGGCAATCTGCTCGTCGGCCAGCGCCGTGCCGGCCTCGCCGCGCGTGAAGGTCTGAGGCGCATTGCGCACCAGCGCGCGCGTCAGCGCCGAATGGGCGTCGTCGGGCGGAATCGCCAGCGCGCCGAGGCCGGGCGGTGCCGGAATCAACGCGGTCACGCGCAGGGCGCCGTCGGCGGCGGGCGCAAACAGGCAGGCCTGTTCGATGCCGAACAAAGCGCGCAGGCTGTCCTGCAGCAAACCCAACACCGACTCCCAGCCGGCGGCGCTGCGGAAATGCCGGTGCAACGCCGACTGCGCCGCCTGACCGGCATACAGGCGGGCCAGGCGATCGAAGCTCATGCCTTGCGTCTGCATCCCGAGATCGGCGAGGCCGAAGCGCAGCGCGTGCTGACGGCTTTGCGCCTGGCTGTCCGTCAGCAACTGGGCGGCTTCGCCCGCGCCGATCTGCAGGGCGCCCAGCGCCGCGCGCACGTCGACGCTGTCCACCGCATCGGGCCGGGTCACCAGGTGATACGCCAGTTGGACGATGCGCACCAGCGCATGCGCGGCACGTCCGCGCACCAACGGTTCGGCGTGGTAACGCACCGCGTCCGCCACCCAGCCGTCGGCGTCGAATCCCGCGAACCAGTCGGCGGCGGACGCTGGATGGGCAAGGTCGGGGTCGAGATAATCCGCGAGGTTGTGCGCCAGACCGGCAGTCCAGGCCGCCTCGGCGTCCGCAACCCCGGCGCGCAGCGCGAGCGCCTGGGCCAGATGCGCCACGCCGATCGACTGCCGCCAGCGTGCCGCATACGCGGCCTGTGCCATTCCCGCTGCAACGGGCACCGCCAGCAGCAGCGCACGCAGCAAATCCGGTTGTGCGTCGCCCAGGTCCGCCGGCAGCAGGCGCAGGCGCAGGGCCAACACGGGATCGCAGCGCACGCAGTCGGCAAATGCCGTGCGCGCAACCTCGCCCCGCATCAGCTGCTCCAGTGCCTCGGCCACAATGCCGGGGGCACAAAGGCATGCTGTTAGCTCGGACTTCTTTAGTAAAATATTCGAAATATCCTGCATGTTGTTGCTATATATAATGATTTTTGCTACACCGTCAATCTGGTGCGTGAAATAATCGGGCTTTGCCGACGAACTGTTGTTTTCAAGTTCTTGCCAAGATGTCCGTAGACTGCCCATGCTGTTACATTCCTGCGGCCTTTATTAGAGTCTACCCATATGAAATCTGCTGTTCTATCCGGATTGATATTATTGTGCATACACACGGGCGCTGCCGCGCTCGAGGGGCAGGCCAGCTTGCAATGGAGCAATTCGATCGGCGGCACGTCCGCCCAGCCGATGTTCGACGCGCCGCCCCTGCCTCAATTGAGCGCGCACTCGGTGCTGGTGTTCGACCAGGCCACCGGGCAAGCGCTGCTTGAAAAAAATGCCACCGAGCAGACGCCGATCGCCTCCATCACCAAGCTGATGACCGCCATGCTGGTGATCGACGCCGGCCAACCGCTGGATGAAAAAATCACCATTACCGATGCCGACCGCGACACGCTGAAGGGCACCGGCTCGCGCCTTGCCATCGGTGCGAGCTATACGCGCGGCCAGTTGCTGCATCTGGCGCTGATCGCGTCCGACAACCGCGCGGCCCACGCGCTGGGGCGCACCTATCCGGGCGGCATCGAGCGTTTTGTCGCCACCATGAACCGCACCGCGCGCGCGCTGAACATGCACGACACGGTCTACGTCGAACCCACCGGCCTGTCGAGCGGCAACCGCTCGACCGCGCTCGACCTCGCTCGCCTCGTCGGCTACGCGCATCAGAACTACCCCGAGATCAACCAAATCAGCACGTCCGGCAGCTACACGCTTGGCACCCGGCGCGTGGTGGTGAGAACCAAGCATAAGAAAAAGCAGGTGCAGTATCGGCCGGTCGCATTCAACAACACCAACCGCTTCACCCGCGCGGACGACTGGCATATCGGCCTGTCCAAGACCGGCTTCATCAACGAAGCCGGACACTGCCTGGTGATGCAGGCCCAGGTGGCCGATCGCGATGTCATCATCGTGCTGCTCGACGCGCAGGGCACCAGCAATCGCGCCGGCGACGCCACCCGCATCAAGCAATGGCTGGAGTCTTACGAGCCCCGTCAGGCCACCGCCGCCTCGCGCACCTGACCCCGCGTACTGCCTCTGCCCTCGCGACCCCGCCTTCGAGCGGGGTCGCGGCGTTATGATGGGCCTCCTTCATCACCCGCACCGCCCGGCATGTCACCCGACCTCGCGCAGCAACTGCTGCTGAAAACGCTGCTGCCCCTGTCCCTGCTGATTGCCGCCGGCGGCATCTGGCCGCGCTGGCAAACCGGCATTTCCATCGTCGGCCTGCGCGGCGAGATCAACCGGCTGGTGCTCAACTTCTTCGCCCCGATGCTGTTCTTTGCAGCGGGCGCTACCGCCACCGTCGATCTCAGCATCCTGCAACTGCCGCTGATCCTCGGCGTCGCCACGCTGTTCGGCCTCGGGCTCGCCGCGCTGGCGCTGTTTGCCACCCCGCTCGGGCGCGGCCTGTCGCGGCCGCAGCGCGGCGCCATCATGCTGGCATCCGGCTTCGGCAACGTGCTGTTCTTCGGCTATCCCTTCCTCACCACGGTGTACGGCGAATCCGGCGCGCGTTACCCTTTCTTCGCCGACATGCTGGCCACCACGCCGCTGGTGTGGTCGCTTGGCGTGTGGATCGCCTTTCGTTGCGGGAAGCATACCGAACACGCCAATTTCCTGAAGATGTGGCTGAAGCTGCCGCCGGTATGGGGCTTCGCCGCCGGCATTGCGGTCAACCTGTCCGGGCTGGGGCTCGAGCCGCTGGTGGAAGCCGCCCACTGGGCCGGCAGCCCGACCATTCCGCTGATGCTGTTCGTGCTGGGGCTGACGATACCCTGGCACGATCTGCGCCCGCAGAAGGCGGTTTTCGTGGCGCTCGGCATCAAGCTGGCGCTGATGCCGCTGCTGGCGCTGGGCATTGCGCTGTCATGGCCGGGCGCCCTCGGCGAGCCGGGAGAAGCCGCGGTGCTGGAAGCCGCGATGCCGACCATGGTGATGGTGATTGCGCTGGCCGACCGCTTTGGACTGGACACCCGGCTGGCGGGTCTGATCATGGGCTGGTCAACGCTGGTGGGATTGGTTACGCTGCCATTCTGGCTTGTGGTCGTGAAAGGCATCGCATCATGAAAATCGGATTCATCGGCAGCGGCATCATGGGCCGCCCCATGGCGGAAAACCTGCTGCGTGCCGGACACCAACTCTATGTTTACGGCCGTCGCTTCGACCGCATCGAACCGGTGCTGGTGATGGGCGCGATGGGCAAGGGTACTCCCGCCGAAGTCGCCGCCGAATCCGACATCACCTTCACTGTCGTTTCCGACACCACCGACGTCGAGCAGATCATCCTCGGCGACCGCGGCCTGGTCCACGGCGCCCGTCCCGGCCACACCATCGTCGACATGAGCACCGTGGCGCCCGCCGCCACCCGCCGCATTGCCGCGGCGCTGGCCGAACGCGGCGTGCACATGCTCGACGCGCCGGTCTCCGGCGGCGAAGTCGCCGCCCGCGAAGGCACGCTGTCGATCATGGTCGGCGGAGAGGCGCCCATCTTTGAAAAGATCCGCCCGCTGTTCGAAGTCCTCGGCCAGAACATCGTCCACGTCGGCGGTCACGGCGCCGGCCAGGTCGTCAAATGCTGCAACCAGATCGTCGTCGGCCTCACCTTCGAAGGCGTGGCGGAAGCCATCCTGCTGGCACGCCGCAACGGCGTCGACCCGGTCAAGATGCGCGAAGCGCTGATGGGCGGCTTCGCCGGCAGCCGCATCCTCGACGTCCACGGCCAGCGCATGCTCGACGCCAATTACAAGCCCGGCTTCAAGGTGAAGCTGCACCACAAGGACATGGCCATCGTCATGGACAACGCGCAGGAAACCGCCACGCCATTACCTGGAGCAGCACTGATCGCGCAGCAGATGAATGCGCTGATGGGCGCCGGCGACAGCGAACTCGATTCATCGGCGATCATGCGCGCGCTCGAGCGTCTGGTCGGCGACAACCTCGGCAACGGCAAGTGAACGGCCGCGCGTCTTGCAAGGCATTTGACTCTATTTCTGGTTTCAAACAGGGTCACTAGGGCGTGTTAACACTAATTTCACGCCCGCGACGAGGCCGATTCGGGATGCAGGCCGCGAAGCGAGCCGCGCCGCAGTGTCGTTCACTGCAAGCGGCTTGCGACAAAGGGATGCGCCCGAATCGACCCGTCCCTTCGGGTTGCCGCGAAATTAGTGTTAACACGCCCTAGACTCAGCACTAATTCGAACCTGTATTAGAACCAAGCCGTTACAAACAGAGACCGATACTGATGGTGTTGGCTCAGCAGACATTGCACACTCCCTAATTAACAATGTTCAGTATTTACTGCTCAGGCCAACATTAAGGAAAACGCGCCAGCTTTGACACGCCCGGCGCTTCCCTTTCAGGGCAACATGGCGTACTCTTTAACGTACGCATTGACCAGAGGATCCCATGTCCACACTCACCGCCAGCGAAGCACGCGCAAATCTCTACCGCCTGATTGACCAGGCGGCCGAGTCGCATGAAGCCATCCTGATCTCTGGCAAGCGCAGTAGCGCGGTGCTGGTGTCCGAAGAAGACTGGAAGGCGATCCAGGAAACACTCCATCTGCTCTCGGTGCCCGGGATGCGTGAATCCATCAAGGAAGGCATGGCCGAGCCGCTCGACACCAGCGTCAGGAAACTGGACTGGTGAGCTGGCAAGTCGTTTTTGCCAAGCACGCGCTCAAGGACGCCAAGAAGCTGGCAGCAAGCGGCCTCAAACCCAAGGCACTCGAACTGCTGGCGATTCTCGAACGCGACCCTTTCCAGAATCCCCCGTCCTATGAAAAGCTGGTCGGGGATCTCGCGGGCGCGTATTCCCGCCGCATCAATATCCAGCACCGGCTGGTGTATGAGGTTTTCACCGAATCATGCACGGTGCGCGTGCTTCGCATGTGGACACATTACGAGTGACCGGCTTGCTGTAGCAGGAGGCCCCAGCATGAAACGCTCTGACACCGCATTATTCCGGGAACAGGCGCTGATAGGCGGAGGCTGGTGCGACGCTGCCGACGGCGCGCGTTTCGCCGTTCATAACCCGGCCAATGCGCAGGTCATCGGCCATGCGCCGCGCTGCTCTGCCGTCGATACCGAATGCGCCATCGCTGCCGCACATGCCGCCTTCCCCGCTTGGCGCGACCAGCCTGCCAAAACCCGCGCGCAACTGCTTCGCCGCTGGTTCGACCTGATCCTCGCCCACCGCGACGACCTCGCCGTCATCATGGTGAGCGAGCAGGGAAAACCCTTGAGCGAGGCACGTGGCGAGATCGAGTACGCGGCGAGCTTCATCGAGTGGTTTTCCGAAGAGGCGCGGCGGGTCTACGGCGACGTGGTGCCGTCGCCGTGGGCGGATCGTCGCATGTTCACCCTGCGCCAGCCGGTGGGCGTGGCGGCGCTGATCACGCCGTGGAATTTCCCGGCCGCGATGCTGACGCGCAAGGCCGGCGCGGCGCTCGCCGCCGGCTGCACGGTGGTGGCGAAACCGGCATCGCAGACGCCGTTCACCGCGCTGGCGCTGGCCGAGCTGGCGCAGCGCGCGGGCTTGCCGCCGGGCGTGCTGAACGTGGTCACAGGCGACGCGGCGACGATCGGCGGCGTGTTGACTTCGCATCCTTTGGTAAGAAAAGTCTCGTTCACCGGCTCGACTGCCGTAGGCAGGCAGCTGCTTACGCAAAGTGCGCCAACGCTCAAGCACGTCTCGCTCGAGCTTGGCGGCAATGCGCCCTTCATCGTGTTCGCCGACGCCGACCTCGACGCCGCGGTGGACGCGGCGCTCGCCAGCAAGTACCGCAACAGCGGACAGACCTGCGTGTGCGCCAACCGGGTGTTCGTGCAGGATACGATTTACGACGCCTTTGCCCAGAAGTTTGCCGACGCGGTGGCGCAACTGAAGGTGGGCGAAGGCTTCACGCCCGGCGTGGAAACCGGCCCGCTGATCAACGTCGCCGCGCTGGAAAAAGTCGAGGCGCACATCGCCGACGCGCTGGCGCAGGGCGCAACGCTGCTGGCCGGAGGCACGCGCCACGCGCTCGGCGGGCTGTTTTTTCAGCCGACGGTGCTCGCCGGCTGCACGCCCGCCATGCAGATCTGCCGCGAAGAGACCTTTGGCCCGGTGGCGCCGCTGATCCGCTTTCATGACGAGGCCGAGGTGATCCGGCTTGCGAACGATACCGACTATGGCCTGGCCGCCTACGCCTGCACGCGCGACCTCGGCCGCGCCTGGCGCCTGGCCGAGCAGCTCGACTACGGCATGGTCGGCATCAACGCCGGCCTGATTTCCACCGCCGAAGCGGTCTTCGGCGGCGTCAAGCAGTCGGGGCTGGGGCGCGAGGGTGGCCGCAGCGGCATCGACGCATACCTCGACACCAAGTACGTGAATCTGGGCGGGCTCGGCTAAGGCAACGCCTGCGCATGTCGCCCCTTCCTGCTCGCCACGTGGTGATCATCGGCGCCGCCAGCGGCGCCGGCGCACCCGACCCGACGACCGCCACCGGGCCGGCGGCGCTGCGCCGCGCCGCCGTGTTTCACGACACCCCGCTGCAGCACGTGGCGTGGGACATGATCCTGCGCGTACCGCGCGACGCAACGGACACGCCGCTGCATGCCGTCGCGGCGCTCGCCGAACGGCTGGCCGACGAAGTCGAGTCGGTGCTGCTGGCGGGTCATTTTCCGCTGGTGGTGGGCGGCGACCATTCCTGCGCCATCGGTACCTGGAGCGGGGTGCACCGCGCGCTCGCCCCGCGCGGCCGCGTCGGCCTGATCTGGATCGACGCCCACATGGACAGCCACACCTTAGCCACCACGCCGAGCGGGCAGATCAACGGCATGCCGCTGGCCGCACTGCTCGGCCACGGCGAGCCTGCGCTCACCGGAATCGACGGCGCGGGCGCCACGCTGCGGCCCGAGCATGCGTGCCTGATCGGCGTGCGCAGCTTCGAGGCGGGCGAGGCCGCGTTGCTGCAGCGGCTGGGGGTGCGGGTGTTCGATATGGCGGAAGTCCACCGGCGCGGGCTGGCGGCGGTGTTCGACGAGGCGCTCGCCATCGTGCGGCAGGGCACGGCCGGCTTCGGTGTAAGCGTGGACCTGGATGCGCTCGACCCGCAGGAGGAGCCCGGCGTCGGCACGCCGGTGCCGGGCGGGCTGCGGCGCGCCGAACTCGCCGCCGCCTTGTCGACATTGCGCGGAGAGCCTTCCTTCGTAGCGATGGAAATCGTCGAATACAACCCGAGCCGCGATCGCGTCACCGCCAACGCGGTCGGCGCGCTGGTCGACGCGATTGCGCCGCTGAAAACCCCGCGCTAGCGTTTACTCGAATTCCATCGCCCGGAACACCCGCCCGGCGTTGCTGCGTGCGAG
>JAKACL010000090.1 GCA_021821425.1 Pseudomonadota bacterium | reverse complement strand
GCTGGGCGTATCGCTGGCCTGGCTCACGGCGATGTGCGAATTTCCCGGCCGCCGCCTGTTCGACTGGGCGCTCCTGCTGCCGCTGGCCCTGCCCGCCTACGTCACTGCGTTTGTCGCCATCGGCCTACTGGATTTCACCGGGCCGCTGCTGACCTGGCTGCGCGAAGACTGGGACATCACCCGCGTGCCGGAGATCCGCTCGCGTGGCGGCGTCATCCTGGTGATGTCGCTCGCGCTCTATCCCTATGTGTATCTCATCGCGAAAAACGCCTTCGCCACCCAGGGCGCGATCGCGCTGGAAGCGGCGCAATCGCTCGGCCTCTCCCGCACACAGGGCTTTTTCCGGGTGGCGCTGCCGATGGCGCGGCCGTGGATCGCCGCCGGCCTGATGCTGGCGCTGATGGAAACCCTGGCCGATTTCGGCACCATGGCCATCTTCAACTACGACACCTTCACCACCGCCATCTACAAGGCGTGGTACAGCCTGTTTTCGCTGGCGGCAGCGGCGCAACTGGCGTCGATCCTGATCCTGTTCGTGCTGGTCGCGGTGGTGTTCGAGCAGCGCTCGCGTACGCAGATGCGCTACACCACCGTGGGCCGCAGCGCCGCGCAGCGTCGCATCAAGCTGCCACCCGCGCTGGCGACGCTCGCCTTTCTGTATGCCGGTACGGTACTGGCGATCGCCTTCCTGATCCCGGTGATTCAGCTGGCGCTGTGGACGCGCGAGGTTATTGACGTCGACCTCGACAGCCGTTACTGGGCCTTCGCCTGGCATTCGGTGCTGCTTGCCGGCATCGGCGCGCTGCTGGTGGTGACCGTGGCGCTGCTGCTGGCCTATGCCGGCCGCCAGCGCCCCGGCGCCGCGATGATGTGGACGCAGCGCCTGGCCACGCTGGGCTATGCCTTTCCCGGCGCGGTGCTGGCGGTCGGCCTGTTCATACCGGTGGCAGCGCTCGACAACTGGCTGATCGATATCGGCCGCGCCGGGTTCGGCTACGACGGCAACGAAATCCTCAAGGGCACGCTGCTGGTGATGCTGCTGGCCTACCTGGTGCGTTTTCTCGCGGTGGGCTTCGGCCCAATCGAGAGCGGTCTGCACCGCATCACCCGCAACGTCGACGAGGCCGCGCGCAACCTCGGCACCGGCGCCGCCGGTCTGCTGACCCGGGTGCATTTGCCCATGCTGCGCGCCAGCCTCCTGACCGCCGCCACCTTCGCCTTCGTCGACATCATGAAGGAAATGCCGATCACGCTGATGACCCGCCCGTTCGGCTGGGACACGCTGGCCGTACGTGTCTTCGAAATGACCTCGGAGGGCGAATGGGAACGCGCCGCCCTGCCTTCACTCGCCATTGTCATTGCCGGTATCATTCCGATCATCCTGTTGACCTGGCGCGGACCGCGCCCGCATGACTGAGCCCCCATGGCTGAATTGATCCTCGATTCCGTTTCGCAGTCGTACGGCAAACGGAAAATCATCGCCGACCTCTCCTTCAACCTGCCCGAAGGTGCGATCGGTTGCCTGCTCGGCCCGTCAGGCTGCGGCAAGACCACGGCGCTGCGCTGCATTTCCGGATTCGAGCCGATCCAGAGCGGCGAAATCCGCATCGGCGGCGAAGTCGTCAGCCGCCCCGGCTGGATGCTACCCGCCGAAAAGCGCCGCGTCGGCATGGTGTTCCAGGACTACGCGCTGTTTCCGCACCTGACGGTGGCGAAGAACGTCGGCTTCGGTCTGCGCGACGTTTCCCCGCAAGCCAGGCAGGCGCGCATCGACGAGCTGCTGGAACTGGTGGGTCTCGCCGGCCACGCCGACCAGTACCCGCACCAGCTGTCCGGCGGCCAGCAGCAGCGCGTTGCGCTGGCTCGCGCCCTGGCGCCGCGGCCGCGGCTGATCCTGATGGACGAGCCGTTCTCCAACCTCGACGTCGAACTGCGCGAACGCCTGTCGATCGAAGTGCGCGACATCCTCAAACGCGAAGCGACCACTGCGCTGATCGTCACCCACGACCAGCACGAGGCGTTCTCGCTGGCCGACTGGGTCGGCGTCATGCATGAGGGCCGTATCCAGCAGTGGGACACGCCCTACAACCTGTATCACGAGCCGGTCAACCGCTTCGTCGCCGACTTCGTCGGCCAGGGCGCGCTGGTCACCGGCGAAGTCATCAACGACCACCAGGTGGAAATCGAACTCGGTGTGTTGAACGGCCACATCCCGGTCGAGTGCGACGCCAGCGGCTGCGACGAATGCGTGCGCAGTTGTCACGTCGATGTGTTGCTGCGGCCCGACGATATCGTCCACGACGACGACAGCCTGATGCTGGCCGAAGTCGAGAACAAGGCCTTCCGCGGCGCCGAATTCCTCTACACGTTGAAGCTGCCGAGCGGGCAGCGTGCGCTGTCGCTGGTGCCTTCGCACCACAACCACGCCATCGGCGAGCGCATCGGCATCAAGCTGGCTGTCGACCACGTGGTGGCATTCCGGCGCGAGTAAGGCCATGTCCTCGCCCATGGTGCCCTCCCCGCTGCGCGGCCTGCTGTTCAATGTGGGCTTCGGTTTTTCCGCAGCCATGCTGCTGATGGTTGCGGTGATCGGACTCGGCGTCACCCAGATGGCGCAACTGAATACCGAGCTTGAAAACGTGGTGTCGGTCAACAACGTCAAGACCCGCTTGGCCTCGCAGATGCGCGACACCCTGCGCGATCGCGCCATGCTGATGCACAACATCGTGGTGTCGATCGATCCGTGGGAAAAAGACGCAATGTTCATGAAGTTCCAGCAGTTCGGCGAGCGCTACGCCAAGGACCGCGCGCTGCTTGTGTCCATGCTCACCACGCCGGAAGAGAAGCAGCTGATGCAGGAGATCGACAGCGTCATCGTCCTGAACCAGCCGGTGATGTTCAGCGTGGTCGAGGCTGCGCTCGACGAGAACAACTACGGCGCGCTGACGCTGCTGCAGGAAGAGGCCATTCCGCTGCAGGACCGTCTGGTCGCGGCGCTCGACAACATGACCAGCCTGCAGCGCGAGGACAACGAAACCGCACTCAAGAACACCTTCGCCGCCTACCAGGCCACGCGCAACCTGATGCTGCTGCTGGGCATCATCGCCACCGCGCTGGCGGTGCTGGTCGCGCTGCTGGTGAGCCGCCGCATGCTGACGCAGACGCGCCAGCTCGACACCGAAAAGCAGAAATACCAGACGCTGTTCGAAACCAATTCCGACGCGGTCGTGGTACTCGACGACCAGGGCTTTACCGACTGCAACCTGGCCACGCTGTCGATGTTCGGCATGGACTCGGTCGACACCTTCCTGCAGATGCCGATTGCGCAGCTCGGCACGCCGGTCCAGGCCGATGGCCTGTCCGCCTACGACCATGCGATGCTGGCGATTGCGCGCGCCAAGCAGGAAGGCCATGCGGTGATGGACTGGCAGGGGCGTCGCCTCGACGGCAGCACCTTCTCGGCCGAAATCGCCATGCATGCGATGCAGCTGGAGGGGCGCCCGGTGATCCAGGCGATCATGCGCGACGTATCCGAGCGCCGCGCCGCCGAAGCCGCCAAGGAAGCCGCGCGCGAAGCCGCATTGCAGATGGCGCATGCCAAGTCTGAATTCATCGCCAACGTCAGCCATGAAATCCGCACGCCGATGCACGGCATCCTGGGCATGAGCGGGCTGCTGCTGAAAACCCCGCTCGACGGCCGCCAGCGCGAGTACGCCGCCACGCTGAAAAGCTCGGCGGAAAGCCTGCTCACCATCATCAACGACATCCTCGACTTCTCGAAAATCGAGGCGGGCAAGCTGGCCATCGAGGAGGTGGCATTCTCCCCGGTTGCGCTGGCGCAGGACGTGGTCTCGCTGTTCCAGGCGCGCGCGATGGAAAAGAACCTGACCCTGACGCTGGAGGTGCCCGATCCGGCACCCGACGCCCTGCTCGGCGACCCCACCCGCATCCGCCAGATCCTGCTCAACCTGGTCGACAATGCGATCAAGTTCACGCAATCGGGCGGCGTCACCTTGCGTGCCCAGTTCGACGCCCTCAACCATGCGATCGAATGCCGCTTTAGCGTGCAGGACAGCGGCATCGGCATCAGCAGCGAAGCCCGGTCGCGTCTCTTCCAGGCCTTCTCGCAGGCGGACTCGTCCACCACCCGTCACTATGGCGGCACCGGCCTGGGACTGGCCGTCAGCAGCCAGCTGGCCGGCTTGATGGGCGGCCAGCTCACGGTCGACAGCGCGCCGGGCAAAGGCAGCTGCTTCACGCTGGCGCTGTGCCTGCCAGCCACTTCGCTGCCGCTGGTCGAGCTGCCGTCGCACGCGTCGGTGCAGCTGCGCGGGCACATCCTGGTGGTGGAAGACCACCCGGTGAACCAGAAAGTGCTGGCCCACCAGCTGCGCGAGATGGGCCTGCAGCACACCGTGGCAGCCAGCGCCCAGCAGGCGCTCGACCTGCTGGAAAAGCAACACTTCGACCTGGTGCTGATGGACTGGCAAATGCCGGAAATGGACGGCCTCGAAGCCACCCGCAGAATTCGCTGCATGGCCGGCGAAGTCAGCCGCATTCCCGTCATCGCGCTTACCGCCAACGCCAGCAGCGGGTTCCGCGAGGCCTGTCTGGCGGCCGGCGCCAACGACTACATGAGCAAGCCGTATACCGAAGCCGCGCTGGTGGCCCTGCTGATGCAGTGGCTGCCCAAGATCGTGCCGGTCCCGCCCGTGCCGCTGCTCGACCGCGCGGCCTTGGAGGCGCGTTATCCAGGCAACCCCGCCCTGGTCAACGACCTGGAAGCGACATTTCACAGCACCACCGAAGCCAGTCTGGCCGTGTTGAAGGATGCCATCGCGCAGGGCGACAGCACCGCCTGTCGCCGGGAAGCCCATGCGCTGAAGGGCGCCGCCGCCAGCGTGATGGCCACCGTCGTCCGCGAAGGGGCCGCGCGCATCGAAAGCCATGTGCAGGGCGGCGACTTCGATGCCGCCGCCGCCGAGCTGGCGGCGCTGGACGCCCGCATGCGCGCCCGCTCGGCGCATTGACGGCCTGCCAGGATAATAACAACTCAACCCGGTGGCACGCCCACGATGCGCATGCTCTTGTCCGCCCTTGCCTGTGGCGCCCTCGGCCAGCCGGCCTTCGCTTCAGACCCGCCGCCGGCTCCGTCCGACACGCCAGCCCTGCAGGGCTGGCTCGATATCACCCCCACGCCCTACGGCCCCGTGCTCGTCCAGCAGGGCATGCCGCCGCCCTACCGCGACTACCCGATGAGCCGCGTCCTCTCCCTCGAGTAAAGGCAGCGCTGGCTGCAGATGACCATGCCGGTGGTCGGCAACATGATGCAGATCGATGCGCGCGAGGCGTGAACCATTTCGCGATCAAGTACCAGGCAAAGTCGGGGCTCAGTTTCGACGACGTGGTGCAGTCGATGATGCTGCGTGCCAACAAGGTCGATCTCAAGTTCGTCGGCAACAATGCCATGTGGCGGGATTTCCGGTCTGTGCTCGGCGACATGGACGCCCCGCGCGTCGAGATCCTCAGCTTCTGCGACATCGCCATCGGCCGCGAGCGGCTGAAAGTCCTGCCCGAGATGGTCGTGTTCTTTCCCTGCCGCATCGCCGTGATGGAAGACGCCGACATGAACATCTGGGTGCTGATGCTGGACTGGGACATCACCTGGCTCAACCTCGCCGGCAAGCAGCTCGGCATGACGCCGGAACTGCGCAGCGGCTTCTTCTCGATCCGCGAAAAGATGGACAGCGTGATGCGCGCCGGCGCCAACGGCGATCTATAAACCGCACCGCGCACGGCACAAAAAACCTGAATGCCCGCTGCACCGGCGGGGTGGCACCATACGGGATTCCTCACCGTCGTGGCCGGCCGCATGTCCCCGTTCAACTCATCCTCAGCTTTGCAACAGCGCTTTGCCGACGGGCTCGCCGCCATGCTGCTAAACCATCGCGGCCTCGGCGTCTACATCCTCGTGCTGGCCAATGCTGCCTACGATAGCCGGCTATGGGCGCAACTCGCGCCAGCCCTGACGGCGCGCCATGCCGAACTCGCCGAGCGCATCACGATAGCGCTGCGGGCCGGCCAGCCACTCGACGAGCCGGACGACGACGTGCTGGTTTTTCAGAAGCTGTTGGCGATCGGTCTGGAGCACCTGACGCCTCTGGAAAGCCGCCGCGCCGGCCCCTGGGAACTGATGTTCAACCCCCTCCGCGCGCTGCGTCCGGCGCGCAGCAGCGTCCAGACATTTGAAGGCCTGCTGCGTCCCTTCGACCCCGCCGGCTTCCATTTCAACAAGCCCTTCCTCGAGAAGGAAGCGCTGTGGGAAGGCCCGCTCGCCGGCAAACCGGCACGCCTGCTGTACAACAAATTCCCGTTCGCCCGCCTGCATGGTCTCTTGGTGCCCGAGCCCATGCGCGAATTGCCGCAAATGCTCACCCCCGAACTGCACGGCTGGGCCTGGCACCTGTGCGCGCATGCCGGCATGCGCGGCCTCTGCCTCGGCTACAACAGCCTGGGCGCCGGCGCCTCGGTCAACCACCTGCATTTCCAGAGCTTCGTCCAGACCGATCCGCTGCCGGTACAGGATCCGCGTTTTGTCCACAACGGCGGCAGCGCGACGTATCCGCTGCCCTGCCGGCGCTTTACCGAACCCGCCGATGCCTGGATCGAAATCGATCGCCTGCACGCGCAGAACACCCCCTACAACCTGATCTACAGCAAGGACTGCCTGCACCTTGTCGCCCGCGTCCCGCAGGACAGCAAGGCGTTGAACGCGCAGAGCCGCGGCTACGGCTGGAGCGAAATGGCCGGGGCCGTCACGCTGTTCAGCAGGGAGGCGTACGAAGGCTTGAGTGCGGAAGCGTTTGAAACCGAACTGGCGCGTTTCGCGACGCGAATCGGTTGATGCCAGCTTCGCGGGTATGATCAAGCTATTGGGGACGTGCGGGTTTTCTCAGAAGCAATTCGACCTGGCCCCCTTGATTCTGCTATCTGCCTGCGCTGCATGCGCGTTCAAGTAGAATTCCCCCATGTTCTACCTAGACCTTTTTTCCGCCCTCAATCGCCGTGTCGATTATGTGTTGATCGGCGGTCTGGCGATTTCGCTGCATGGCATCGAGCGGGCGACGATGGATATCGACGTGACGGTGGCCATGACGCCCGGCAATCTATCTTCGCTGGTGGAAATGGCGCGCGAACTGGGCATGACGCCGGTACTGCCGGTTCCGCTGGATACTTTGTCCGATCTCGGCCAATTGGCGCAGTGGCATCGTGAACGCAATCTTGAAGCCTTTGCACTGCGAGCGCCCGGCCTGTCCGGCGTGACGCTGGATGTATTGCTCTATCCGCCGGTTGACTATGCGCACATGCGCAACCGCGCAGTCACTTTTCAGGCGGGCAATGTGCCCATCGTGGTCGCCTCCATCGACGACCTGATTGCGCTAAAACAGGCCGTCGGCCGTCCGATCGACCTTGCGGACATCGAGCATCTCAAGCGCCTCAAGGAATCCTGAGCATGCCTTTTGACCGCGGCAACCGCACCTATCACGTCAGCGACGAACGGCTGCGCGCGTTTCGCGCGCTGCCGGCCGAGGAAAAACTGCGTTGGGTGGAGGAACTGGCTGCCTTCCTGCGGCTGGCTCAGCCTGTCGAAAGCACTGCAACCCCCGAAGCCAAGAAGCCGAGCCAGACTACCTAGACTCGCAATCCGTTTGAGTTGAATTGCGATTTTGAGATGGGGTCGATCTGTCCAGCTAAGGGTAGCGTCTTTCAACGTGGTTATAAGTAACTTGTGTCACTCACGTGTGGCAAAGCTCGTTCTAACATAAGGCTCAAAGCGAGCCCTGTCTTCAATAGGAAGTTTATAAGGGCGCTGGTTATCAACGTTGACAAAAAGCGCGGTTTGCACACCATCAGCAACCAACTCATTTCGTTGATTTAAGAAATTAAATATCAACGTGGCGGAAATACGCTTTAGATCGGAAATCCAGAGGGTAACCTTAACTTCTTCGTCACTTAGTACCAAGGGTTGTTTATAGTTAATCTCGGTTCTGGTGAGCACTGGAATAAAGCCATGCTCGATGATGCGATGAACCGGGAGCCCAGCGGAATCCAGTAATTTCAACCGACCAATTTCCATCCAATTTATATAAGCGATGTTGCTGACATGCTGCCCAGAATCGATATGGAATGTGTAAATCGGTTGTATAAACTCGATTGTCTTCAATTTTCTCTCATGCGCTGTCAATTAAACTTATTTCTGACTTAGCTCTGTATTAAATGAACAACTCGATTCAACTTGGGGAATAGGTATTCGCCTCAGTAGATCCAAGATTTGCTCTGACACTAGCTCAGCCCACTGGCGGTACTGCCCGAGTCCAGGGTGGAATCGGTCGCGTGCCATCTCGAGTGGTTTGGCCGCCCATTCCAGCGAAACGTAGCGTGCCATGATGTCTTGATCAATCCAGTCCTTGAGCATGCGGTCCAATCGTGCAGCATAACGACCCAAATACCATCGTAGGGGATGCGGTGCAGCTGGCAGAATGCGTAGCGGTGGCAATCCTGTGGCCACAAGTCCAAGTGCGCCAGTTCGATGCCGCAGGCTCTTTACCAAACGGGCATAATCCTGCAGGAACTGGGTTGGTGCACGTTGGGAGGTTACGTCATTCGTTCCCACTGCAGTAACCAAAAAATCAACCGGGCCAAGGTCGCAGTTCAAAAGCAGTTCAATTGCTTCTTTAGTGTTGATACCGGATTTCGCTACTAATTGCCAAGCAACTGGTCGACCTGTTTTATCCGCTAGGAGTTGAGCAACAGGCTGTGCCAATGCTTGGGACTGCTCGTCCACTCCTACACCCGCGGCTGAGGAATCACCAACCACAAGAATACGAAGAGGTTTTGACGAATTCCCAGCCGTTCCCTCCAAACCATATCGGGGACCAGCAGCCTCCGGCAGGCGCAAAGCAGTTCGCCTGAGCCAAAGCGCCTGCAGCAATAACATAGGGCCCAAAATAATCTTAAACAGAGTAAGCATGATTTAGTTAAAAGTCAGCTGGGTTAACGAAGTCAATGGGATCCGTTCAGACTCGTTATTTTTCTCCGCCTATTCCCCCACCTCGATCACCTGCCCCTGCATCAACGCCTCCACGCCCCACCCCGGCGCAGCCGCACGTAACTCGTTCATGATCGCCGACTCGTTGCCCGGCTTCAGATGCGTGATCCACACCTCGGGCTCTACGGTCAGGCTCTGCAGCTCCGCCGCCAGCGAATCCGGCCAGTGATGCTTCGACGCCTTGGCGACTTCGACCAGGGCGTTTTCGAACGAGGTTTCGATGATGAGGTGGCGCAGGTCGGGAATGGCGTTGAGCGCCTGGATGAAGGCATCGCTGTGCGTGGTGTCGCCGCTGAAGACCAGGCTGCCCGCTGCGGTGGCGACGTGCAGGCCGCACGCGGGCACGACGTGATTCGCCGGCATCGGGGTGAAGGTGCGGCCGTTGAGGGTGAAGGCTTCGCCCAGCGCCAGGGGCGCGAAGCGCAGCCACGGCGCATCCGTGCTGGGGATTTCGCGGAAGTCCGGCCACAGGTTCCAGTTGAAAAGATGCTTCGCCAGCACGTCCAGCACTTCGGGCAGCGCGTGGACGGTCACCGGCTCGGGCCGCATGTCGCCGACGCTGTCGAGCAGCAGGGGCAAGCCCAGCACGTGGTCGAGGTGGGCATGGGTGAGGAAGACGTGGTCGATCTTCACCAGGGCTTGGAAGTCGAGCGTGGTGATGCCGCTGCCGGCGTCGATCAGCACGTCGTCGTCGACCTTGAAGCAGGTGGTGTGGCGCCCGCTGCCGATTCCGCCGCTGCAGCCGAGGATGGT
>JAKACL010000089.1 GCA_021821425.1 Pseudomonadota bacterium | reverse complement strand
CGGTGTCGATGGCGTGCGCGCGCGCCGCGGCCGAGCAGGCCGGCCTGCCTCTGTATCGCTACCTCGGCGGCGCCGCGCCGATGGCCCTGCCGGTGCCGATGATGAACATCATCAACGGCGGCGCGCATGCCAACAACAACATCGACATGCAGGAATTCATGATCATCCCGGTCGGCGCGCCGAGTTTCCGCGAAGCTTTAAGGTATGGTGCCGAAGTGTTCCATGCGCTGAAGAAGCTCTTGGACGACGCCGGCATGGCGACGACCGTCGGCGACGAAGGCGGCTTCGCGCCCAACCTGGAATCGCACGAGGCGGCGCTGAAGCTGATCGTGCAGGCGATCGAAAAGGCCGGCCTGCAGCCCGGCATCGACGTCGCCATCGGCGTCGATTGCGCCGCCTCCGAGTTCTACAAGGACGGCCGCTACCACCTCGAATCCGAAGGCCTGAAGCTGACTTCCGCCGAGTTCACCGATTACCTGGCGGCCTGGTGCGACAAGTACCCCATCCTCAGCATCGAGGATGGCATGGCCGAGGGTGACTGGGACGGCTGGAAGACGCACACCGAGAAGCTCGGAAAGCGCGTTCAGCTGGTGGGCGACGACCTCTTCGTCACCAACGCGAAAATCCTCAAGGAAGGCATCGACAAGGATATCGCCAATTCCATTCTGATTAAAGTCAACCAGATCGGCACGCTGTCGGAAACTTTCCAGGCGATCGAGATGGCCAAGCAGGCGGGTTATACCGCGGTGATCTCGCACCGCTCGGGCGAGACTGAGGACACCACGATTGCCGATCTGGCGGTGGCGACCAATGCGCGCCAGATCAAGACCGGCTCGCTGTCGCGTTCGGACCGCATGGCCAAGTACAACCAATTGCTGCGCATCGAGGAAGAACTCGGCGACGCGGCGAGCTACCCCGGACGCGATGCTTTCCGCCAGCGCGGCTGATCGGATCGGACGCTTTCGCCGCCAGGGTCTGACCTGGGTGCTGGCCGCTTCGCTCGTGCTGCTGCAGTATCCGCTGTGGCTGGGCGAGGGGGGGTGGTTGAAAGTGCGCGAATATGCGCACAAAATCGATACACAGCAAACGCTGAACCAGCGTTTGCAGACCCGCAATGCCGGGGTGCTGGCCGAGGTCAGCGACCTCAAGCAGGGACGCGACGCGATCGAAGAGCGCGCGCGCAATGAACTGGGCATGATCGCGCCGGACGAGTGGTTCGTCCGGGTGGTGTCGGCCCGCTCCGTTCAGTCGGGAAAAACGAATGAGTGATTTGCAAATCAGCTTGTTGGTGATCGGTGTGGTCATCGTGGCAGGCGTGGTGGCGTTCAACTGGGTGCAGGAGCGCCGCTTCCGCAAGCAGGCGGACGCGGCTTTCCAGTCGCCCATGGGCGACGCGCTGATGCAGCGGTCCGGTAGCGCGCTGCGCGAAACCGCCGAGCGGGTCGAGCCTGCGTTGCATGAGCCGGTGTTTGAGGCCGTCCTGTCGGATGCGGTCGGCGAAGCGGAAACACGCCTGGAAACCGCGCCCGAACACCGGCTCGAGGTGGCGCATCCGCCGCCGCCCGCTGCAGTACCCGAGACGCCGCCCCGGAGTGCGGAGCGCCTGCATACCCCGACGGCCCCACCCTATGACGAACTGATCGAATACCGCATCCGCCTCGGTGGCGAGAATGTGCCGGCCAGCATGTTTTCGGAAGCGATCAGCCATGCGCGCACCCTCGGCAAGCCGGTGCGCTGGCTGGGGCTTCCGGTGGGCGCGACCGAATGGGAAGACATCCTGCCCTGGCGCGACGCGCGCTACCAGCAGGCGGTGATTACCATGCAGTTGTCGGACCGCAATGGCGCAGTGCAGGAAGAGCAGCTCGCGGCGCTGTGCGATTTGCTGCAGCGCCTGGCACAGGCGAACGGCCTGCGCATTGCCTGCGACGATGTCGTCGACGCGCTGGAGCGCGCGCAGGCGGTGGACCGGTTCTGCGTCGATGTGGACGTGCTGATTGGCCTCAACGTGGTTGCCCGCGGCGAAGGCGCGGTGAACCTGACGCGCATCGTGCACGAGGCCGAAAGCAGCGGCATGGTGCTGGGCGTGGATGGCGTGTATCAATTGCTCGACAGCCGTGGCGAACCGCTCTATGCCCTGTGCAACCACGATGCCGAGCCGTTCAGTGCCGAAGTGGTCGAGGGCCAGGCCACCCAAGGTGTGACCCTGCAGTTCGATGTGCCGCGCGTGCCGGATGGCCTCAAGGTATTCGACGGCATGGTGGCGTTCGGCCGCAAGATCGCCAATGAAATCGGCGGCATCCTCGTCGACGACAACCTGCGCCCGCTGACCGATTCCGGTATCGAAAAAATCCGCACCCAGCTTATGCAGATCTACGAGCGCATGGAAGCCCGCGGCGTACCTTCGGGATCCCGGCGGGCACTGCGTCTGTTCTCCTGATGGCGTCGCCCGAGGTGCGGGCGCGCATCACCGCGCTGCGCCAGGAAATCGAGCGCCACGACCACGCCTACTATGTTCTCGATGCCCCCACCGTCCCGGACGCCGAGTATGACCGGCTTTTCCGCGAACTGCAGACGCTCGAAACCGAGCACCCCGAACTCGCCACACCCGATTCGCCGACCCGGCGCGTCGGCGGCACGCCGCTCGATGCGTTTCCCAAGGTGCGCCATGCGGTGCCGATGCTGTCGATCCGCACCGAGACCGATACCGAGGCCACCGGCGCGCAGGCGTTCGACGCGCGAGTGCGCAAGGAGCTGGGTCTGGCCGCGACCGACCCGCCGGTCGAGTATGCCGCCGAGTTGAAATTCGACGGGTTGGCGATCAACCTGCGCTACGAACATGGCGTGCTGGTGCAGGCGGCGACGCGCGGCGACGGAGAAACCGGCGAGGATGTGACTCAGAACATCCGTACCGTGCATGCCATCCCGCTGAGACTCAAAACCGACTCGCCGCCCGCGGTGCTGGAAGTGCGCGGCGAGGTGTTCATGCGGCGCGACGATTTCGAGCGCTACAATGCGGCGCAGCGCGACGCCGGCAAACCCACGCTGGTCAATCCGCGCAATGGTGCTGCGGGCAGCATCCGCCAGCTGGATCCCAAGCTGGCCGCGCAGCGTCCGCTTTCCTTTTTTGCCTACGGACTGGGCGAGGTGCAGGGCTGGCAGCCTGTGCCGGCCACTCACAGCGCCACGCTCGATGCGCTGGCCGCGCTCGGTGTGCCGGTATGTGCCGAGCGCATCGCGGGGCTGGGCGCAGCGGCGCTGGTCGCGTTTCACGATGACATCGCCGCGCGTCGCGATCAACTGCCGTTCGACATCGACGGGGTGGTCTACAAGGTCAACCGCGTCGACCTGCAGCGCGAACTGGGTTTTCTTACGCGCGAACCGCGCTGGGCGGTGGCGCACAAGTATCCGGCGCAGGAGCAGCTGACCACCGTGCTCGGCATCGAGGTGCAGGTGGGCCGCACCGGCGCGCTGACCCCGGTGGCACGGCTCGCGCCGGTATTCGTCGGCGGCGTCACGGTGACCAACGCCACTCTCCACAATCAGGACGAGATCGACCGCAAGGACGTGCGGGTCGGCGACACCGTGATCGTCCGGCGCGCCGGCGACGTCATTCCGGAAGTGGTCGCCGTGGTGATCGACCGTCGCCCCCGGCCCGAACCGCCGCGTTTCGAACTGTTGCAGCGTTATCCGGTGTGTCCGGAGTGCGGCTCGCACGTGGTGCGGCTTGAAGGCGAGGCGGCAGCACGCTGCACCGGCGGCCTGGTATGCCCTGCGCAGCGCAAGCAGGCGCTGCTGCATTTCGCGTCGCGCCGGGCGATGGATATCGAGGGGCTGGGCGACAAGCTGGTCGATCAGCTGGTGGATCGCGGCCTTGTGCATACGCCCGCGGATGTGTACGGTCTTGAACTTGGCACGCTTGCCGGGCTGGAGCGCATGGCCGAGAAATCGGCGGCCAAGCTGCTTGCGGCGATCGAAACCAGCAAGTCCACCACGCTGGCGCGTTTTATTTTCGCGCTGGGCATACGCAATGTCGGGGAAACCACCGCCAAGGATCTGGCGAAGCATTTCGGCGGACTGGACCGGCTGATCGCCGCGACCGAGGCCGAGCTGCTTGCGGTGCGCGATGTCGGACCCGTCGTGGCGCAGTCGATCCGCCAGTTTTTTGCCGAGCCGCATAACCTGGACGTGGTAGACAGCCTGCGCGCCGCAGGGGTGCGCTGGGCCGAATCCTCCGGCATGCAACAATCGGCAGGTATCCTGGCGGGCAGGACGCTGGTGCTGACCGGCACGCTGCCGACGCTGACGCGCGAAGCCGCGAAGGACATGATCGAGGCCGCAGGCGGCAAGGTGGCGGGATCGGTATCGAAGAAAACCGACTACGTGGTGGCCGGCGCGGAAGCCGGCAGCAAGCTGGTCAAGGCGCAGGAACTTGGCGTGCCCATCCTTGACGAAAACGGGCTGCTGGCCTTGCTGGAACCGAATGACAATGTGCAGGACGCTTAGATTTTTTGAACCCCAGGACCGATAGGGAAGACCCATGCAAAAAGTAAGAAAAGCCGTATTTCCGGTTGCCGGCCTCGGCACCCGATTTCTCCCGGCCACCAAGGCCAGCCCCAAGGAAATGCTGCCCATCGTCGACAAACCGCTGATCCAGTACGCGGTTGAAGAGGCGATGGAAGCCGGTATCACCGACATGATCTTCATCAGCAGCCGCACCAAGCGTACGGTCGAGGACCATTTCGACAAGGCGTACGAACTTGAAACCGAACTGGCTGCGCGCGGCAAGGATCGCGATCTGGAGCTGGTGCAGTCGATCCGTCCGGCTGGCGTCAACTTCATCTATATCCGGCAGGCCGAGGCGCTGGGGCTTGGTCATGCGGTGCTGTGCGCGCAGCCGGTAATCGGCAACGAACCCTTCGCCGTCATCCTCGCCGACGACCTGATCGACGGCAGTCCGGCGGCGATGAAGCAGATGGCCGATCAATACGACTATTACCAGTGTTCGGTGCTGGGGGTGCAGCAGGTGGCACCCTCGGAAACCGCGTCCTACGGCATTGTCGACGCCAGCCCGATGGCGGAGCGCGTGTCGCGCGTGAACGCCATCGTCGAAAAACCCAAACCCGAAGACGCGCCGTCCAACCTCGGTGTGGTCGGCCGCTATATCCTGACGCCGCGCATCTTCCATCATATCCAGCATCTGAAACCCGGCGCCGGCGGCGAACTTCAGCTCACCGATGCGATCGCGGCGCTGCTGAAGGAACAGCAGGTGCTGGCGTACGACTTCGACGGGGTTCGTTACGATTGCGGCAGCAAGCTGGGCTATCTGCAGGCCACGGTGGAATACGCCATGAAGCACAGCGAAGTCAGCGAGGATTTTGCGGCCTACCTCAAAGGCCACGTTTGCTGAGCGCGGCGGGTGCTCAAAGCGCGTAAATCGCGCCTGCCAGGATCGGCGACAGCGTCGATTCGCGTAGCCAGGTTTGCAGCTTGTCCACCGGCATCGGCCGGCCCATGAAGAAGCCCTGCGACGTGTCGCAGCCCAGGATGCTGAGCGTATCCCAGGCATCGCGGCTTTCCACGCCTTCGGCGACGACTTTCAGACCCAGGTTGTGCGCGAGGTCGATGGTGGAACGCACGATCACGGCGTCGTTGTCGTTCGCCTCCATGTCCATTACAAAGGATTTGTCGATTTTCAGTTCGTCCACCGGCAGTCGCTTGAGATAGGCGAGCGAGGAATAGCCGGTGCCGAAATCGTCGATCGCGAGCGTCACGCCCATGCGGTCGAGTTCGGTGAGGATGGTCAGACCGTCGCTGGGGTTCGACATTACCGCGCTTTCGGTGATCTCGAGCGTTAGGTGCTCGGGGCTGACGCCGCACTCGGCGAGCAGGGACTCGACGCTGCCGGGCAGGCTCATGTCGTGCAGGTTGCGGGCGGACAGGTTGACCGCCATCGTCAGCGCATGGCCTTCGCGGCGCAGCACGGCCAGCTGTTTCAAGGCTGTCTTCAGCACCCACTGGGTAAGCGGACCGATGAGGCCGGCTTCTTCGGCCAGCGGAATGAAGCTGTCCGGTCCGAGGAAGCCGCGCTGCGGATGATGCCAGCGGATCAGGGCCTCGAGCCCAACCACGCGCTGGCTGCGGTGATTGATCTGCGGCTGGTAATAGAGGCAGAGCTGGTTCGACAGGATGGCTTCGCGCAGCTCGCTTTTCATTGACAGGTCGCTGCGGTTGGTATGCGCCTGGTCCGGTGCGTATAACGCGTAGCCCTTGCCGCTGCGCTTGGCCACGTACATGGCGATATCGGCGCAGCGGATCAGGCCGCTGGCATCGGTGCATTGCGAGGGGTAGAGCGAGATGCCGAGGCTCGCACCGAGGTCGATGCTCTGGTTCTGCCAATGGAAAGGGTCGTCCAGCGCGGCGAGCACTTTTTCGGCGATGGCCGGCACGCCGCCGGGTTCGAGGTCGTGGATGACGACGACGTATTCGTCGCCGCCCAGCCGCGCCACGGTGTCCTCGGCCCGGACCGTGTGTTTCAGGCGGCGTCCCACTTCACGCAGCAATTCGTCGCCCACATTGTGGCCCAGGGTGTCGTTTACTTCCTTGAAGCGGTCGAGGTCCATCAGCGCCACCCCGAACGAAACGCCGCTGCGCCGGGACCGCCCGATTTCGTTTTCGATGCGGTCGTGCAGCAGCGAGCGGTTCGGCAGCCCGGTGAGCGGGTCGTACATGGCCTGGCTGGCGAGCTGCTGCGCCTGTCCCGTTACCCGGCGGCTTACAAAAACGGCGATCGCGATGCCGATCAGCAGCGCCGACGCGCCCAGTCCAAGCATCAGGTTGCGCACGCCCACATACGAGGTTTCTGCCGCGCGCACCGCGGCGGCGGTCTGCTGACGCTGCAGGTCGAGCAGCGCGCTGACCTGATCGGAAATGGCGCGCTGTCTCGGCATCGCCACGTTACGGATGCGTTCGAATATTTGTGCCTGGTCATTGGTGAACATGGACATCTCCACCACCGTCTGCACCTTGGGGTGGGCTTCAACCGTCAGTGCGCGGATGTACTTCAGGATCCGATCTTCTTCTGGGCTGAGCGGCATGCGGCCGAGCCGCTCGCGCGCCTGGATGTAGACCATGCCCTGCGAATTGAAATGCTGGATTTCCAGGTCTTTCTCGAAAGGGTCGCCGAGGATCGGCAGGGTGTGCATGGACAGCGCGCGCTCGCGCAACGCGCTGTGCATCTGGGTGGCAAGCTCGGTCTTGACGTTGTTGTTCTGGGCGATGTTTTTCAGACGCTCGTTTGCCTCGGCTATATAACGCAGACCGATCGCGCCGAGCGCCACCATCAGGATCAGCACTAGGATGAAACCGATGCCGATGCGCGCACCCATGCCCAGATGCTGTGAGCCTTGATTCATGCCGCCTGTTGTTCTCCGCTTGTTTATGGGTTGCCAGGCATTTTCATAAAGTTTTTTTATCGGTGAATCTGGTTCGATCTTTAATCTATCGGGCGCCCGGTGGCGACGCTGCCGTGCAGCCAGCAGGCCGCCTCCAGGGCGTCGCCGGCCGCCATGCCCTGTCCCAGCAGGGCGGCGACCATGCCGGTGAGGCGGTCACCGGCGCCGGCCTGGGCGAGCCAGGGCCCGCCGCGGGTGTTGATCGCGTAGTGGCCGTCGGGGTGGGCAATTACGGTCCCGATGCCCTTGAGCGCGACGTGCGCGCGGTAGCGTGCGCTCAGATGAAGCGCCGCCTCGATGCGGCCCCGCTGAACGTCGCCGGGCAGGATGCCGAGCAGGCGCGCGGCTTCGCCGGGGTGCGGCGTCAGCAGGGTGGGGGCGCTGCGCTGGGACGCGCGCTCGGCCAATGCCGGGTCGCTCGCCAGCAGGGTCAGTGCGTCGGCGTCCAGCACCAGCGGACAGGGTGCAGCGAGCGCGGTATCCAAGAGCGCATGCGCGCGCGCGTCCAGTCCCAGCCCGGGGCCGATGGCGAGCACGTCCAGCCGCGCATCGACCAGTGCCTCGGGGGTGGCGAACATCAGGCGCGGCTCGCCATAGTCGACCGAGATGCGCGCGTCCAGCACACCCAGCGTGACGCTGCCCGCGCCCTGCTGCAACGCGGCGCGGCCGGCAATCAGGCAGGCGCCGACCATTCCGGGCGCGCCGCCGAGGATGCCGATGTGGCCATACAGGCCCTTGTGGCTGTTGCGCGCGCGCGGCGGCAGGCGGTGGCGCGTTTCCAGGTGCGTCAGCGCGATGCCGGGGGTGGGGGGCAGGCAGGACGGATCGATGCCGAGCGCGTCGAGCCGGAGTTCGCCCACGCAGTCGGGACCGTCGGCGGTAAGGAGGCCGGGCTTCAGGCCGAGGAAGCTGAGCGTGTAATCGGCGCGCAGCGCGCGGCCGCGGATCCGCCCGCTGTCGGCGTCGAGCCCGCTCGGCACGTCGAGTGCCAGTTTCGGGCAATCCATCGGGTTGACCCGGTCGATCCAGCGCGCGGGCGCCCCGCTGAGGTCGCGCTGCAGCCCCACGCCGAAGAGGCCGTCGATGACGAGGCTGTATCGCTGCGCCGGCGGCAGGTCCGGCTGCACGATGCCGCCGCGGGCGTGCCAGGCTTCCCAGGCGTGCGTGGCGTCCGCCGGCAGGCGGGCGGGGTCGGCCTCGCTGACGACGATGACGCGGCTGCCGCGTTCTGTCAGCAGGCAGGCGGCCATCAGTGCATCGCCGCCGTTGTTGCCGGGGCCGGCCAGCACCAGCACCGGTTCGCCGGTGTCGCGAGCCAGCGCGCCGGCCCATGCCGCGGTGGCCGCAGCGGCCCGTGCCATCAGCCCCGTTTCGGGATGCGCTGCCTGCCAGCGTGCCTCGATGGCCCGGATGTCGGCCGCCCGAAACAGCGGCGGCGAAACGAGTTCGGCCAGCGGCACCGGATTCGGCACATAAGAGTCGGTGCGCGAAGGGTGCTCGGGTGATGCCATCGGGGAAGCCTTTCAGCGCGTGCGTGACCAGGGACAACGCCATCTTAATCCCCGGATTGTCGTCATGGAGCGGCCTGTCGTCACGCTGGTTTGAATTGACCAGTTTGTCCGGGTATTCAGAAAACCGGCCCGTGGTCGTTATCGAACGGCTACTTCACAACAATGGATGATCTGGAGAAAAACATGCAGAGAAGGCGTTTTCTGGCGGGATTGATGGCTCTGCCCGCACTGCCGCTGGTGGCCCATGCGGCGCCGCGCGATTTGAGCATCGGGATCTACCCCGGAACCGGCAAGGCCGACATTGTGATGGGCGATTTTCGCGCCTATGCGATGCCGTTTGGCCAGGCGCTGGCCGCGTCGCTGGGCGGCAAGCCCAAGCTCACGCTTTTTCGAAGCATCCGCAGCGTCATGGGCTCGCTGAAAGGCGGGCGCCTGGACCTCTATTTCGTGCCGCCGTCGGTGGCGGTTGCGGTGCTCGACCATGATTATTCGCCCATCGCGCGCGTGCGCGACCAGGCGACCGGCGTGCTGGTCCGTCGCAAGGGCGCGACCGTGACCGCCGTGGCCCTGACCGAGAAGGAATCCTGGCTCGATGTGATGGCGCGCCATACACTCTCGCGCAACAAGATCGACAAGGTGAAAATCTACAACTTCAAGACGCAGGAAGATGTGGTCCTGTCGATGCAGCGCGATTACGCGCAGGCCGGCAGCCTGCGCAGCAAGGCTGCAAACGAACTGGTGGCAAAGGGCGAGTACGAAATCTGGCACCCGCTGCCGACCACGCCCGACTTCACGCTGATGGCGAGCAACCGCTTGAGCGCGGCCGAGCGCGATCGGCTGGGTGCGGCCGCCGTGGCCCTGAGCCCCGCTGCCATTCAGCAGTTGCAGCAGACGATCCACAGCAAGGTCACCGGCTTCGTGATCGACAAAGCGGCGGATTACCAGACCATCAAGCAGGCAATGACCGAAGCCGGTTACTGAGGCGGGTCGCCCGGCCGCCCGGCCGGTTTGCACGGCCGGCTGTGGCGTCCT
>JAKACL010000088.1 GCA_021821425.1 Pseudomonadota bacterium | reverse complement strand
GCACCAACAGCCATATCTATGCGCAGATCATCTCCGCCGATGGCGGCAAGGTGCTCGCTTCCGCCTCCACGCTGGAAAAGGAAGTGCGCACCCAGGTGCCCAACGGCGGCAATACCGCCGCTGCGGCTCTGGTCGGCAAGCGCCTGGCTGAAAAGGCCAAGGCTGCCGGCATTGAAAAGGTTGCATTCGACCGTTCCGGTTTCAAATTTCATGGCCGTGTGAAGGCGCTGGCGGAAGCCGCGCGCGAAAACGGTCTGGTCTTTTAACGAGGCTGACAGACTATGGCTCGTAACGAACAAACTGAAGAGCGCGGCGACGGCCTGCGCGAAAAGATGATCGCGGTCAACCGCGTGTCCAAAACCGTAAAGGGCGGCCGCGTGCTGGGCTTCGCTGCGCTGACCGTTGTGGGCGACGGCGACGGCGGTATCGGCATGGGCAAGGGCAAGGCCAAGGAAGTTCCGGTGGCCGTGCAGAAGGCCATGGAAGAGGCCCGCCGCAACCTGAACAAGATCAGCCTGAAGAACGGCTCCTTCCACCACCCGGTGGTGGGCAGGCACGGTGCTTCCGTGGTGCTGATCCAGCCGGCTTCCGAAGGTACCGGCATCATCGCCGGCGGTGCCATGCGCGCCGTGTTCGAGGTGATGGGCGTGCAGAACGTGCTGGCCAAGTGCCTGGGTTCCACCAATCCCTACAACGTCGTGCGTGCCACCATCAACGGCCTGATGCAGATGTCCACGCCTTCCGAAATTGCTGCCAAGCGCGGCAAATCGGTCGAAGAGATCCTGGGGTAAGCCATGAGCGACAAGAAACTGAAAGTGACGCTGGTCAAGAGCACCATCGGCGCAAAGAAAGATCACAAGGCCTGTGTGCGCGGCCTGGGCCTGCGCCGCATGCATCACACCGTGGAGGTGATCGACACCCCCGCCAACCGCGGCATGATCAACAAGGTCAATTTTCTCGTTAAGTGCGAGGGTTGCTAAATGGAACTGAATAATCTCAAACCCGGTGACGGTGCCAAACATGCGAAAAAGCGTGTTGGCCGCGGCATTGGCTCGGGCCTGGGCAAAACCGCCGGCCGTGGCCACAAAGGCCAGCATTCGCGCTCGGGTGGCTACAAGAAAATCGGCTTCGAAGGCGGCCAGATGCCCCTGCATCGTCGTCTGCCCAAGCGCGGCTTCGTTTCGCTTAGCGCCGCAGACACTGCCGAAGTGCGCCTGTCCGACCTCGCCAAGATTGCCGTGGACGAAATCGATCTGCTGGTCCTTAAGCAGGCCGGCATGGTTTCCGGCATGGCCAAAGGCGCCAAGGTGATCCTGTCCGGCAAGCTCGAAAAAGCTGTCAAGCTCAAGGGCCTTGCCGCCACCAAGGGTGCGCGTGCGGCGATCGAGGCTGCCGGCGGTTCGATCAGCGAATAAATTTTATTAAGGAAGCGATTTGGCGACGGCACCATCAATGACGGGCATGAACAAGTTCGGCGATCTCAAGCGCCGGCTGTGGTTCCTGCTGGGTGCGCTGGTGGTTTTCCGCATCGGGTCTTATATCCCGGTTCCCGGAATCGACCCCGTAGAGCTGAAACGGCTGTTTGATGCGCAGGGCGGCCTGCTGAACATGTTCAACATGTTCTCCGGTGGCGCCTTGTCCCGCGCTTCAGTGCTGGCGTTGGGCATCATGCGCTACATTTCGGCGTCGATCATCGTGCAGTTGATGACCGTGGTGTCGCCGCAGCTTGAAGCGTTGAAGAAGGAAGGCGAGTCCGGTCGTCGCAAGATTACCCAGTACACCCGCTACGGCACGGTGCTTCTGGCGCTGTTCCAGTCGCTGGGCATTTCCATCGCCTTGGAAAGCCAGGGGGTGGTGATTGATCCGGGCCTGGGTTTTCGCATCATTGCGGTGACTACGCTGACCACCGGCACCATGTTCCTGATGTGGCTGGGTGAGCAGATCACCGAGCGGGGTATCGGAAACGGTATTTCCCTGATTATTTTTGCCGGCATCGTTGCCGGTCTGCCGAGCGCGGTGTCCGGCACGCTGGAGCTGACCCGTACCGGTGCGTTTTCCATCCCGCTGGTGCTGTTGCTGTTCGTTGGCGCCATCGTGGTGGTTGGTTTTGTGGTTTTCGTCGAGCGTGGACAGCGCAAGATTCTGGTCAATTACGCCAAGCGCCAGGTTGGCAAGGTGGTCATGGGCGGGCAAAGCTCGCACCTGCCGCTGAAACTGAACATGGCAGGCGTGATCCCGGCGATTTTTGCCTCCAGCATCATCCTGTTCCCAGCGACGATTACCAGCTGGTTCGGCTCCAACCCGAGCATGTACTGGCTGAAGGACATCAGTGCGGTGCTGTCACCTGGCCAGCCGGTGTACATGCTGATTTATGCGACTGCGATCATCTTCTTCTGCTTTTTCTACACCGCCTTGGTGTTCAATCCCAAGGAGACGGCGGATAACCTGAAGAAGAGCGGTGCGTTTGTTCCCGGCATCCGCCCCGGCGATCAGACTGCACGCTATATTGACAAGGTCATGACCCGGCTCACGCTGGTTGGCGCGATCTACATCACGCTGGTCTGCCTGCTGCCGGAAGTGCTGATTGCGAAGTGGAATGTGCCGTTCTATTTTGGTGGCACCTCGCTGTTGATTATTGTGGTGGTGACGATGGACTTCATGGCCCAGGTGCAGGCCTACGTCATGTCGCACCAATATGAAAGCCTGTTGAAGAAAGCCAACTTCAAGGGCGGACTGGTGGGTCGCTGATGTCGAAGGAAGACGTTATCCAGATGCAGGGCGAGGTTGTGGAAAACCTGCCCAATGCGACCTTCCGGGTAAAGCTTGAGAACGGCCATGTCGTGCTGGGTCACATTTCCGGCAAGATGCGCATGCACTACATTCGCATCCTGCCGGGCGACAAGGTTACTGTTGAATTGACGCCTTACGATCTGACCAAGGGCCGGATCGTGTTCAGGGCAAAGTGAGAATGACCGGGTAACCGGTTGCAAGGAGAGCGAACATGCGAGTTCAGGCTTCAGTGAAGAAAATCTGCCGTAAGTGCAAGATTGTGCGCCGCAAGGGCGTGGTCCGTGTGATCTGTGACGATCCGCGCCACAAGCAGCGCCAGGGATAAGTGTCCGACGGACCGGCTTCCAGCTGGCCTGTTTGACGTGGTATAATTTTCAGTTTTCTGTACGGAGTAACGCCGAATGGCCCGTATTGCAGGGGTAAACATACCCAACCACCAACACGCGGAAATCGCGCTGACCGCCATTTATGGCATCGGCCGCACCACGGCCCGCAAGATTTGCGAAGCTGCGGGCGTGGCTACCAGCGCCAAGATCAAGGACCTGACCGACGCAGAGATGGAAAAGCTGCGTGACGGCGTGTCCAAGTATACCGTCGAGGGCGACCTGCGCCGCGAAGTGACCATGAACATCAAGCGCCTGATGGATCTGGGCTGCTATCGTGGCCTGCGTCATCGCAAGGGCTTGCCCGTCCGTGGCCAGCGTACCCGTACCAATGCGCGTACCCGCAAGGGCCCGCGCAAGGCTATCAAGAAATAAGGAAAGCTAGATGGCAACCAAAACCGCTGCTACCCGTGTTCGCAAGAAGGTAAAGAAGAGCGTTGCCGAGGGTATTGCCCACGTGCACGCCTCCTTCAACAACACCATCATCACCATTACCGACCGCCAGGGCAATGCCCTGTCGTGGGCGACCGCGGGCGGCGCCGGCTTCAAGGGCTCGCGCAAATCCACCCCGTTTGCTGCTCAGGTTGCCGCCGAAAACGCAGGCAAGGCTGCTCAGGAGTATGGCGTGAAGAACCTGGAGGTGCGCATCAAGGGCCCCGGCCCCGGCCGCGAGTCTTCCGTGCGCGCGCTCAACGCCCTTGGTTTCAAGATTACCGCGATTTCCGACGTGACTCCGGTGCCGCACAACGGCTGCCGTCCGTCCAAGAAGCGCCGCATTTAATTAGAGGTTTGATATGGCCCGTAACCTGGATGCTAAATGTCGTCAGTGCCGTCGCGAGGGGGAGAAACTCTTCCTCAAGGGCGAGAAGTGCTACACCGATAAGTGCGCGATCGAGCGCCGCAGCTACGCCCCCGGCCAGCACGGCCAGAAAAGCGGTCAGCGCCTGTCCGGCTATGGCACGCAACTGCGCGAGAAGCAGAAGATCCGTCGCATTTACGGTGTGCTCGAGCGTCAGTTCCGCCTGGTCTACAAGAAGGCCGAAGCTCGCAAAGGCGTGACCGGCGAGAACCTGCTGGGCCTGCTGGAAAGCCGCCTCGACACCGTGTGCTACCGCATGGGTTTCGGCGCCTCGCGCACCGAGGCACGCCAAGTCGTGCGCCACAACGGCATCCTGGTCAACGGCAAGCGCGTCAATATCCCTTCCTATCAGGTCAAGGCAGGTGACGTCGTCGAAGTGGCTGAGCGCGCCAAGAACCACCTGCGTATCAAGGGTGCTACCGAAGCGGCCGAGTCGCGCGGATTCCCTGAGTGGGTGGAAGTGGACATCAAGGGCCTCAAGGGTACCTACAAGTCCATGCCGCAGCGCGCGGACCTGCCGCCCACCATCAATGAATCCCTGGTGGTCGAACTCTACTCCAAGTAATTAACGAGACTCTGGTCATCGTTTCTGGTCACAGCGTTTAAAGGACACTGCCTACATGCAAGCTGCAGCGGAATTTCTCAAACCCAGTATCGTTGAAGTTGATCGTGTGACCCCGCTTCATGCCAAGGTTGTCATGGAGCCGTTCGAGCGCGGCTACGGCCACACCCTGGGCAACGCCCTGCGCCGCATCCTGCTGTCGTCGATGGTGGGTTATGCGCCGACCGAAGTGAAAATCACCGGCGTGGTGCACGAGTACTCGACCATCGAGGGCGTGCAGGAAGACGTCGTCGACATCCTGCTCAACCTAAAAGGCATCGCTTTCAAGCTGCACGGCAAGGGTGCCGCCCTGCTCAAGCTGGCCAAGAGCGGCGAGGGCGTGGTCACCGCGGCCGACATCGAAGCCGGCCATGACGTCGAAATCGTCAATCCCGATCACGTGATTGCCCACCTGACCAAGGGCGGCAAGCTCGAGATGGAAATCAAGGTCGAGGCCGGCCGTGGTTACCAGCCCGTGCCTGCGCGCAAAATCGACCCCGACACCCGCGGTGTCGGCTCCATCCTGGTGGATGCTTCCTTCAGCCCCGTGCGCCGTGTCGCCTACGCGGTGGAGAATGCCCGCGTCGAGCAGCGCACCGACCTTGATCGTCTGGTCATTGACATCGAGACCAATGGCATCGTTGATCCGGAAGAGGCCGTGCGCACCGCAGCCCGTATCCTCGTGGAACAGCTGTCGGTGTTTGCCGACCTCAAGGGCACCGAAGCCGCAGCTGGCGAAGCCGCCCGCGCGCCGCAGGTAGATCCGATCCTGCTGCGCCCGGTGGACGACCTCGAACTCACGGTGCGTTCTGCCAACTGCCTCAAGGCTGAGAACATCTACTACATTGGTGACCTGATCCAGCGCACCGAAACCGAATTGCTCAAGACGCCCAACCTGGGCCGCAAGTCCCTGAACGAAATCAAGGAAGTGCTCGCCTCCAAGGGCCTGTCCCTGGGCATGAAACTCGAGAACTGGCCGCCGGCTGGGCTCGAAAAGGCCTGATCGGCCAATACAATCGAACCACAACAATAAAGTGCGGGGCAGTGTGGCAACTGCCCTGGCCAAAGAAAAACAGATATTTGAAAGGAATCAGCCATGCGTCATCGTCAATCCAACCGCAAGCTCAACCGCACGACCAGCCATCGCCTGGCCATGCTGCGCAACATGACAAACTCCCTGTTGCGTCATGAAGTGATCAAGACCACCCTGCCCAAGGCCAAGGAACTGCGCCGCGTGGTCGAGCCCATCATTACCCTGGGCAAGACCCCCTCGCTTGCCAATCGCCGCCTGGCCTTCGACCGCCTGCGCGACCGCGAGATGGTGGTCAAGGTGTTCGACGAACTCGGCCCGCGCTATGCCAAGCGCCCCGGCGGCTACGTGCGCATCCTCAAGTTCGGCTATCGCATCGGCGACAATGCGCCCATGGCCTTGGTCGAGTTGCTTGACCGCCCCGAAGTCGAGACGGCTGCCGAGCCGGCTGCCGCCGAGTAAGCGGCAGGGTCTTTGCAGCAATGAAACAAAGCCGGGCTTGCCCGGCTTTTTTCATGCGCGGCTATTGCCAACCTGGCATCGCTGTCGCATATTCGAAGCGAGGTAAATGGAGACGGCATGATAGTTTTGCTCACTGATTTTGGCATCAGCGATCCCTATGTCGGCCAGGTCAAGGCGCGCATACACGAACTGGCCCCAGAACAGCAGGTGGTGGATCTGCTGCACGATGCCCCTGACTTCAATGCCCATGCCTGCGCCCACCTGCTGCCGGCCTTTGCCCCACACTTTCCTGCTGGCACCACCTTCCTGTGCGTGGTGGATCCTGGCGTCGGTACTGCGCGCGACGGGGTGGTGCTGAGTGCTGACGGCCACTGGTTTGTCGGCCCCGACAACGGCGTTCTGTCAGTGGCGGCGGCGCGCAGCGCGGACAGCAAGGTCTGGCGCATCACCTGGCAGCCGCCGCTGGTGTCAATGACCTTTCATGGGCGCGACATCTTCGCCGTTATCGCCGCTCATATTGCCAAGGGCGAGTTTCCCTACGACAAGCTGGAAATCAAGCCCAAGCTGCACGTCGAGTTCGATGCCGGCGATTTGCCGCGCATCATCTACGTCGATCATTACGGCAATGCCTGGACTGGCATACGCGCCGAGGCGATACCGCAAAGTGCCATTATCGTTGCCGCCCATGCCGAATTCCGCCATGCCGAAACCTTTGGCGCAGTCGGCAAGGGCGAACGGTTCTGGTTTGCCAACAGCGTGGGCCTGCTTGAGCTTGCGGTGAACCGCGGCAGTGCGGCCGAGAAATACGAACTCAAGGTGGGCGATCTTGTGCAGATCATACGCCCGCATTGAAACGGGTTAGGCAAGAATCAGCAGCCGGAAATCGTTGACGTTGGTGCGGGTAGGGGCGGTGACGACCAGGTCGCCCAGCGCGGCGAAAAAACCGTAGGCATCATTGGCGGCGAGCATGGACGCGGCGTCAAGACCCGCAGCGTCGGCGCGCGAAAGGCTGTCCGGCGTCCACACCGCACCGGCATTGTCCTCGGTGCCGTCGATGCCGTCGGTGTCGCAGGCAATTGCCCATACGCCAGCCACATCTCGCAGCGCAAGGCCCAGGGCCAGAAGGTATTCCGTGTTGCGTCCGCCGCGGCCGTGCTCGTTCCCTACCGTCACAGTGGTTTCGCCGCCGGAGAGCAGGGCGAGCGGGCGGGCCTTGCTCGATCGAATCATCTCCGCGTGAGTGACAGCCACGACGCTTGATTCGCCCTCGATTTCCCCCAGGTTGATCACGCTAAAGCCCTGCTGTTCCAGCCAGCTTTGCGCGGCAGACAAAGAGGCGCGAGCGCTGCCGACAATGCGATTCTCGGTATGGGCGAACACTGCGCTGCCCGGCTTGGGCGTATCGGCGACCTCGCTGCGCTGGCCGCGAAGCAAGTGTTCGCTAACTGCGAGGGGAGGGGTGATGCCATAGCGATGCAACAAGGCGAGTGCATCGGCAAAGGTGTCAGGATCGGGCGCGCAGGGGCCGGAGGCGATATAGCTGGGATCGTCGCCCACCACGTCGGACAAAATCAGCGCGCGTACCGGCGCCCGGCTGGCCGCCGCGACCTGCCCACCGGAAAAACGGGTGAGGTGCTTGCGCACGGTGTTGATTTCCTGGATCGAGGCGCCGCTCGCGAGCAGGGCCTTGGTTACCGCGCGCAATTCCTTTAGCGTCACGCCGTCCACCGGCAAGGCCAGCAGGCTCGATCCGCCGCCGGAAATCAGCACCAACAGCAGGTCGTCGGGCGTGAGTTTGGCGATTTCCTCCAGCATGCGCGTTGCCGCCTCGGCGCCGCGTCCGTCGGGCAGGGGGTGGCTGGCTTCGATCACCTCTATGCGCTCGAGTGGCAGTCCGTGCTGGTAGCGCGTCACCACCAGACCGGACAGCGGGGCGTTGACAGGCCACAGATCCTCGACAGCTTTGGCCATCGAGGCCGCCGCCTTGCCGCCGCCTACCACCAGGGTGCGGCCCTTGGGCGGGGCTGGCAAGTGTGGGGGTAAAAGGTGCTGCGGCGTGGCGGCCGAGAGGGCAGTTCGGAAAGCGGCAAGCAGAAAATCGTGGTCAATTTGCATGGGCCGAGTTTGCCAGCTTCGACCGCTCATGATCAAACACATCCGTTTCTAAAAGGGGTTGACAGTATTCTTTGTATTATTATAATGAGAACCATTCTCGTTATCGTTTCCGTTTCCGTATCATGGATAGGCAATACGCTTCACAAGACACTTTGAAATACCAGGTCTTCGATCTCAGCAAGCCGGTTCCGGCCGAGCGCCTGCTGGGCGGGCAGGGCGCCATTCGCATCGTCCATAATGGCCAGATGTATCAACTGAGCCTCACGCGTAACGACAAGCTCATTCTGACTAAATAAAGCGGGAGACGAAGTCTTCCTTAACTAAGCACGAGCGCCATTGGCGTTTTCAGCCAGCCAGTCCGTATTTTCGGACAAGCCAGCCAATTCACATCAACTGACTTGACCGGAATAGGACATGAAACATCAAAACAAACTTGCATTGGCTATGCTGGCCCTGGGTATTTCGCTGGGCTCCAGCGGCGGCGCACACGCAGACGAGAACCTGCTCGGGTACGTGTCTGGCGCAGAAACTCTGCCAAAGGGCGCGAGCGATGCCTATATCTTTGTCACCCATCGCTGGGACAAAGGGCGTGGCGAATACTCGGCGAATGACTATTCGCTCGAATACGAATACGGGTTGACCCACAGGCTGACGGGCGGCGTGGAACTCAAGGGGCAGTCAATCGACACCAGCGGTCTGGTGATTGACGGCTACATGCCGGGGCCGGAGAACTACGGTTTGAAGCCGTCCGGCATCGAGGCTAAGCTCAAGTACAACTTCCTTTCCCCTGCAAAGGATGACATTGGGCTGTCTGCCACCTTCTCGCTGCAGCAGAGCTGGCTGGATCCGCATTCGGGCAGGGACAAGGACACCACCAAGTTCGAAGTCGGTATGCAGTTGCAGAAACTTTTCCTGGACGATCAGTTGTCGCTCATGCTGAACACCGGCTTAGAGGGCACCTATGCCAAGCGCGCACCGCTCAATGCCGCCACCCAGGCCAGTGCGGATGCGGCGATCCAGGCATTGACAGCTGACCCCACGGCGACATTTGAGTGGCCGACAGACCCGGAGATGGAACTCGAATTCAAGCTTGGGGGCGGCGCAGCCTATCGTTTTGCACCCAATTGGTACGTCGGCGCGGAAACCATGTATGAGACCGAGTTCGAGACCGAGGTCGGGCAGGAGCGCTGGTCGCTGTTCGCCGGACCATCGATTCATTACGGCAGCAAGGACTGGTGGGCGACGCTGACCTATTTCAATCAGCTTGCCGGGGGCAAGGAGCAATACATCGGCCAGACCGAGGACCTGCATCTGATCGAGAAAACCAAGCACGAGCTGCGCTTCAAGCTCGGCTTCAACTTCTGAGGATGGTATGAAACAGCATCCTTCCTGGCTGTTGATCCCGGCGCTGGTCCTGCCAGCAGCCGCGCCGGTGTATGCGGTGCAGTACCTCTCCACCGAGCAGGCGCAAAAGCTCATGTACCCGCAGGCGGACAGCTTCGATGCCGCGCCGGTCCAGTTGTCTGCCGAACAGAGGAAGTTCGTCGAGAAAACCTCCGGGGTGCGGCTTCGTTTTCCTGAACAACCCGTGTGGAAGGTGATGCGCGGTGGCCGGCAGACCGGCTGGTTCATGGTTGATGAAGTCTACGGCAAGCATGAGTTCATCACCTATGCCGTGGCCATCGGCATGGATGGCTCGGTGCGTGGGGTGGAGATACTGGACTATCGTGAAACCCATGGCGGCGAGATTCGCAATCCCAAGTGGCGTGCCCAGTTCAACGGCAAGACTCTCGGCAGCGAACTCAGGCTCGACGAGGACATCCAGAACATCAGCGGCG
>JAKACL010000087.1 GCA_021821425.1 Pseudomonadota bacterium | reverse complement strand
TGGCTCTTGCGGTCGCGTTCGTGCTTGTCGACCAGGTTCACCTGCAGGTCGCCGACTTCGGGGCCGGCGCGCAGATAGTACTGCCGCACCAGGCCGTTGAAGTTGATCGGCGCGGCGGTACCGGCATAGGCCTGGTAGTCGGTGACCTCGGGAACGGACGCCACCGCGGCACCCATTTCGGCGAGCACCTGCGCGGTTTTTTCCAGCGGGGTGCCGACTGGCAGGTCGACGATGACCTGGAATTCAGACTTGTTGTCGAACGGCAGCATTTTCAGGATCACCAGCTGCACCGCCGGCAACGCGACCGACACCAGAATGGCGACCCCAATGCCGATCCACAGCTTCCTGCGCGCCCCCTTGCCCTCGGCGCCGCGCAGGAAGGGCGTCAGCCGGGTGCGGAAGAAGGCGGTGAGTTTGTTGTCGCCGCCTGCGGCGTTGGGGTCGTGCGCAGCCTGCGTGATCAGCTTCAGCGCCAGCCAGGGGGTGATGACGAAGGCGATCGCCAGCGAGATCAGCATGCCGATCGAGGCGTTGATCGGAATCGGGCTCATGTAGGGGCCCATCAGGCCGGAGACGAAGGCCATCGGCAACAGCGCGGCGATCACGGTGAAGGTGGCGAGGATGGTCGGGCCGCCGACTTCGTCGACCGCACGCGGAATGATGGCTTCAAGCCCGTCGTGGTCGAGCCCCATGCGGCGATGGATGTTCTCCACTACCACGATGGCATCGTCGACCAGGATGCCGATCGAGAAAATCAGCGCGAACAGCGAGACGCGGTTGAGCGTGAAACCCCACGCCCATGAGGCGAACAGCGTGGCCGCCAGCGTCAGCAGCACCGCTGCGCCGACGATCAGCGCCTCGCGTTTGCCGATGGCGAACAGCACAAGCAGCACGACCGAGAGGGTGGCGAAGATCAGCTTCTGGATCAGCTTCTTCGCCTTGTCGTCGGCGGTGGCGCCGTAGTTGCGGGTGATGCTGACCTCGACCCCCTCGGGCAGCACGCTGTTCTGAAGCGAGTTGACCCGCGCGATGACCTTTTCGGCGACATCGACGGCGTTTTCCCCGGCTTTCTTGGAAATGGCCAGCGTCACCGCCGGATAAGTCTGCCCCGGGTCGGCCTGCTGCGAACCGCCGGCGGCGGGGCCGTGCCAGACGTAGCGCGCCGGCTGGTCGGGACCGGCGACGACGCGGGCGATGTCGTTCATGTACACCGGGCGTCCCTGCGCAACGCCGACCACCAGCTGCTTCACGTCGTCCGCACCGGTCAGAAAGGTGCCGGTCTGCACGAGAATCTCCTGGTTGCCGGACACCAGCGTGCCGGACGGCTGGGCCGCGTTGGACACCTGCAGCGCGTCGCGGATGTCCTGCGCCGAGACGTTGAAGGCCGCCATGCGGTCGGGGTCCATCAGCACCCGCACCGCGCGGCCGGGGCCGCCGATCGTGGTGACTTCGCGGGTGCCGGCGATGCGCTTCAGCTCGATTTCCGCTGAATGCGCCACCTGTTCCAGCTCAAACGCACCGCGGGTCTCGTCGCGCGTCCACAGCGTGACGGTGACGATCGGCACGTCGTCGATGCCGAGCGGCTTGATGATGGGTTCGCCGACGCCGAGTTCGGGCGACACCCAGTCGCGGTTGGCCTGGATGGTGTCGTACAGCCGCACCAGCGCCTGCGTGCGGTCCTGCCCCACCAGGTATTGCACGGTCAGCACCGCCATCCCGGGTTTGGATACCGAATAGATGTGCTCGATGCCGGCGATCTGCGACAGCACCTGCTCGGCGGGCGTGGCGACCAGCGCTTCCACGTCCTTCGCCGACGCGCCCGGGAAGGGAATGAACACGTTGGCCATGGTCACGTTGATCTGCGGCTCTTCCTCGCGCGGCGTGACCAGAATGGCGAACAGGCCCATCAGCGCCGCGACCAGCGCGATCAGCGGGGTCAGCTGGGATGTGAGAAAGAAGCGGGCCGTGCGTCCGGAGAATCCCATGCGCGTCCCCCTTTATTTCGCGGTCTGGTTGGCGGCGCTTTTGGCGTAAATCCCCGCCTTGACCGGATCGAGCGCGATGACCTCGCCCGGATTCAGACCGGCCAGCACTTCCACCTGGCCGCGTCCGTTCGGCGTGCCGAGGCGGATTTGACGCAGGCTGACCGTGTCCTTGTTCACCACGTACACCGCGGTCAACTCGGAGCGGCGCACCACTGCGCTCGACGGGATCGTCAGCGTGCGCGCGCTGCCCACCGAGAAATGCGCGCGGGCGAACATGCCGGGGATGACGCCTTCCAGGTTGGTCGGCAGGTCGATCCGTACCTTGACCGTATGGGTGGCGGCATCCGCCGACGGCAGCACGGTGACGCCGGCGGCGTCGATCCATTTGTTGAGCGAGGGGATTTCCACCGCGACGCGCGGCGCGGCTTTCACCTCGGCCAGCTTGTACTGGGGAATGTTGGCGATCACCCGCATGTCCTTGGGGTCGAAGCCGGTCATCAGCGGGGTGCCGGGTGCGACCGTTTCGCCCACTTCGACGTGACGGGCGGCCACCACGCCCGAATACGGCGCGGTGATCACGGTGTAGCCGCTCATCGCTGACGTCTGGCCGGCGCCGGCGCGTGCCGCGCGTGCCGCCGCCTCGGCGGAACGGAACTCGGCGGTGGCGCGGTCGAGTGCAGCCTGGCTGATGAATTTCTGCTGGAACAGCTGTTGCTGGCGTTCGTAGTTGGCGCGCGCGTTGGCCAGCGTGGCGTCGGCCTGCGCCACCTGCGCGCGGCTGCCCGCCACCGCGGACGACAGCTCCTGCGCGGAAAGCCGGACGATGACCGTGCCGGCCTTGACGTAATCGCCGGCGTCGAAATTCACCGCGGCTACGCGGCCCGATACCTGGGCGGCCAGCGTCGACTGCCGGACGGCCTCGACGCTGGCCTCGGTCGAATAGCCGGTATCGGTCATCTGGTATTTCACCGGCGCGATTGCAAACGGCAGCGCAGACCAGGCGGGCGTGGCGGCGAAGATGGCACAAGCCAGCAGACGGGCGGGTTTCAGCACGGGTGCTCCTCCAGATAAACGACCATTAGAATATTCTAATTAACAATATTATTCAATGGCTTGGCAACGTATTTTAGGTCTTGTTTTCGGCGCCGGCCGAGTCGCAAGTATGCGCCACAACTGCTACACCTCCAATCCGGACCCGCCAAACACCAGGGCCCGGGCGCTTGCGCGGACCGGGCCCTGGTGGGAAGGACGGTGGCGTTTACTTGGAAAAGCCGCAGAACACGTCGCGCATCATGCCCAGCAACTTGAGCGTACGCGTGTCGCCGACACGGTAATAGACCCGGTTGGCGTCCTTGCGGGTGCGCAGCACGCCCTTGTCGCGCAGGATGGCGAGGTGTTGCGAGATATTGCTTTGCGATGTTCCGACGTGGTCGACGATGTCCTGCACGCTGATTTCCTTGTCGCCCAGCACACACAGAATCTTCAGGCGCAGCGGATGCGACATGGCTTTCATCGCGCGCGATGCCTGCTCGATGTGCTCGTCCTTGTCCATCAGGTCCACTTCGTCCCATTCAACAGCCATATTCATTACCTCGATCCTGTCATGTAGTACCCTGACGCTCGGGCATCCGGGGTTGGAATGCGGGTGCGACGCCTTTATTTGTTCCCTAAGTGCCGACTGCATATAGATAAGCAATCAGGCATATATTAAAATAATCCCACAAAATCAAGTCAGCCAATATATTTTTTTGCATGAAGACCACACCGGTTCTCCTCATCATCCTCGACGGTTTTGGTTGCCGCGCAGAACGCGCCGACAACGCGATAGCACAGGCCACCAAGCCCAATTGGGACCGGCTGTGGAAACAGCATCCGCATACCCTGATCCACGCGTCCGAATCCGAAGTGGGGCTGCCCAAGGGGCAGATGGGCAATTCCGAGGTGGGGCATCTGAACATCGGCGCGGGCCGCGTGGTGTACCAGGAGTTCACCCGCATCGACCGCGCCATCGAGTCCGGCTATTTCTACACCAACCCCGCGCTGCTCAATGCCGTGCATCTGGCGCGCGACAACGACAAGGCCCTGCACGTGTTGGGTCTGCTCTCGGACGGTGGGGTGCACAGCCACGAATCGCATTTTCACGCGCTGCTCGACCTGGCCGTACGCGAGGGCTTGCGCAAGGTGTGCCTTCACGTGTTTCTCGATGGTCGCGACACGCCGCCCAAGAGCGCCGAGCTCTATTTAAGGCGCCTGACCGACAAGATCGAGCAGGCCGGCGTCGGCCATATCGCCTCGATGATCGGTCGCTATTACGCGATGGACCGCGATCGCCGCTGGCAGCGGGTGAAGTCCGCCTACGACCTGCTCACCCAGGGACACGCCGACTTCATCGCGGACAATCCGCAGGCCGGACTGGAAGCGGCCTATGCACGCGGCGAGACCGACGAGTTCGTCAAGGCGACCGCCATCCTGCCGCCCGGCGGCAAGCCGGTGAAAATGGAAGACGGCGATTCGGTGATTTTCCTCAACTTCCGGTCGGACCGGGCCCGGCAGCTGTCGCGTCCTTTCATCGAGCCCGATTTCAGCGAGTTCGAACGCGAGGTCACGCCGCGACTGGCTACGTATTGCACGCTGACCGGCTACAGCGACGATTTCATCGTATCGGTGGCGTTCCCGCCCGAGCGCATCAAGAACGGGATCGGCGAATACGTCGCCCAGCTCGGCCTGCGCCAGTTGCGCATCGCCGAAACCGAGAAGTACCCGCACGTCACCTTCTTCTTCAACGGCGGCGAGGAAGTGTCCTTCCCCGGCGAGGATCGCGTGCTGGTGCCTTCGCCCGACGTGGCGACCTACGACCTCAAGCCCGAAATGAGCGCTTTCGAGGTGACCGACAAGCTGGTTGCGGCGATAGCCAGCAAGCAGTACGACCTCATCATCTGTAACTACGCCAACCCGGACATGGTGGGACATACCGGCGACCTGCAGGCGGCGATCAAGGCGATCGAAACCGTCGACACCTGCCTTGGGCGGGTGGTGGAAGCCCAGCTGGCACGCGGAGGCGAAGTGCTGGTGACTGCCGACCACGGCAACGCCGAGCTGATGCGCGACGTCGAAACCGGGCAGGCGCACACGGCGCACACGATGAACCTGGTGCCCTTGATTTACATAGGGCGGGGGCGTGCCGCGCTGGCGGAAACCGGCGCGCTGGAAGACATCAGCCCCACCCTGCTGAAGATGATGGGCCTGCCGCAGCCGCCCGAGATGACCGGCGAAGCCCTCGTTCAATTCGAGTGATCCGCGGCCGCTGGGGTAAGCTCAACCGGGTGAACATCCGAACCTGTCTCGTCCTCTTGGCGCTGGCCTGGCCCCTGGCGGCCGCTGCCAACCAGGTCGATCTCAAGAAATCCGAACTCGATGCGCTGAAGCGCCGGCTGCAAACCTTGCAGCAGGAGTTTCGCAGCACGCAAGCGCACCGCAAGGAAGCGGTCGACGAGCTGCGGCAGTCCGAACAGGCGATCAGCGACGCGGTGAGCCAGTTGCGCCAGCTCGACACCGAGCGGCAGCGCACCCAGCAGGATGTGCAGACGCTGACCGAGCAGGCGGATGCCGTGGCGGCACGCATCCGCCAGCAACAGAGTCACCTCGCGCAGGTGCTCAAGGGGGCCTATCAGCGCGGCCAGGGCGGGGTGCTGAAACGTATCCTTGACGGCGCCGACCCCAACCAGACCGCACGCGAGCTGCGTTACCTGGCCCATCTGTCGCGCGCGCAGCACGACATGATCGACGCGCTGCGTGCGGATCAGGCGCAGCTCATTGCGCTGCGGCAGGCGGCCGCGCAGAAAACCGACCAGTTGTCGCAACTGCAGGCGGCGCGCGAAGCCGAACAGAAGAAGCTGCTGGCCGACAAGCGCGCACGCGAGCAGGTCTTGCAGAAACTGTCGGTGCAGATCCAGCAGCAGCGTCGCGAGATCACCACCTTGCAGCGCGACGAGCGCAATCTGACGCAACTGGTTCAGCGCCTGAATCGCCTGATGGCGCAGCAGGCTGCACGCGAAGCGGCAGCGCGCGCGGCACGGCAGGCCAAACGGCAGGCCGGCAAGCCGGGCAAAGCCGGCAAGCCGGTGGGCGTGAATACCGAAACGCCGGTGGCGTTTCGTAGCGACCGGCCGTTCTCGGGCCTGAAGGGTTCGCTGCGCCTGCCGGTCCCCGGGGAACTGATGAACCGGTTCGGTGCTCCGAGGGAAGGCGGCGGGGTGAATTGGAAAGGCCTGTTCATCCGCGCCGCCGAAGGGACCGCGGTGAAGGCGATCGCGGCCGGTCAGGTGGTGTTTTCCGAGTGGCTGCGCGGCTTCGGCAATCTGATCATTGTGGACCACGGGGAGGGCTACATGAGCCTGTACAGCAATAATGAAAGTCTGTATAAGCAGGTGGGCGACCGGGTGCAGCCCGGCGACGCCATCGCCACGGTCGGCAACAGTGGCGGCCAATCCGACACCGGTCTGTATTTTGAAATGCGGCATCAAAGCCGTCCTGTTAATCCCCTCCTGTGGGTGAAATGAGATGACACACAAGGCGAAATTTATCCTCGTCGGTCTGGCCGGGCTGATGGCCGGCGCTGCGCTGACGGTCAACCTGTCGGCAATCGCCAACAAGGACGCGCAAACCGCGCTGCCGATCGAGGAGCTGCGCGCCTTTACCGATGTGTTCGCCCGCATCAAGAGCGATTACGTCGAGCCGGTCGAGGACAAGAAGCTCATCACCGAGGCGATCAACGGCATGCTGACCGGGCTGGACCCGCACTCGGCCTATCTGGATGTCGAAGGGTTCAAGGATCTGCAGGTCGGCACCCAGGGCGAATTCGGCGGCCTGGGCATCGAGGTCGGCATGGAAGACGGCTTCGTCAAGGTGGTTTCGCCGATCGAGGACACACCCGCTTACAAGGCCGGGGTCAAGCCCGGCGATCTGATTGTCAAGCTGGACGACACGCCGGTTAAGGGCATGACGCTGAACGATGCGGTGAAGCGGATGCGCGGCAAGCCGGGCTCGCCGATCAAGCTCACCATTGCGCGCAAGGGCGTCGACAAGCCCATTGTGCTGACCCTGACGCGCGCCGTCATCAAGATTCGCAGCGTCAAGTCCACGCTGCTCGAAAACGGCTACGGCTACGTGCGCGTGACCCAGTTCCAGGAGCATACCGGCGACCTGCTGGCACAGGCGCTGGACAAGCTGTACAAGGACAACAAGGCGCCGCTGAAAGGGCTGGTGCTGGATCTGCGCAACGATCCGGGCGGCCTGCTGAACGGCGCGGTGGCGGTGAGCGCCGCCTTCCTCAAGCCGGACAGCCTGGTGGTGTACACCGAGGGCCGCACCGAGGATGCCAAGATGCGGCTGACCGCCAGCCGCGAGCATTACCTGCGTCCGATGCAGATGGACTATCTGAAGGGCCTGCCGCCCGGCGTGAAGACTGTACCGATGGTGGTGCTGGTCAACAGCGGCTCGGCGTCGGCGTCCGAGATCGTAGCGGGCGCGCTACAGGACCACAAGCGCGCCGTCGTCATGGGCACGCGCACGTTTGGCAAGGGTTCGGTGCAGACCATCCTGCCGCTCGGCAACGGCACCGCGATCAAGCTCACCACGGCGCGTTACTACACGCCGGGCGGGCGCTCCATCCAGGCCAAGGGCATCGAGCCGGACATCCTGGTGGAAGACCCGAACATGCCTTCCGAGGACGATGGGATCAACATTCGCGAGGCCGATCTCGATCGGCACCTGCTCAATTCCACCGAGGGTGATGCGCTTCCCGGCAAGCCCGACAACGTCATCAAGGCGCCTGCCGCCGAGCCGGGCAAGGACAGAAAGCCGCTGACGCTGGAACCGGGCGAGGTCGTCTCGAAAAACGACTTCCAGGTGAACCAGGCGCTGGGCCTGCTGAAGGGCCTGCAGATTCTGCAAAGCCGCTGACGACGGCCACGCGGCGCCTCCACGGCGCGCGCTATACTGTGGTCAACCCCCGTCTGCCAGGTGTGTCATGCGCCCATGTGACCTCGAAAAAGACCGCGAAATCGTGTTTCACACCCTGCCGGCCGGGCAGGCGGAACGTGCGCGGGTCCTGCTCGAGGGCCTCGATGGGCTGTCGGTGACGCTGGACCCCGATGGTCTCAGGCTGCATGTGCATTACCACCTCTGCGAATACACGCTGGAAGGCCTCGAGACCGCCCTGTCAAGCCAGGGCTTCCACCTCGACAACAGCCTGGTCAGCAAGCTCAAGCGGGCGCTGGCCTACTTCTGCGAAAGCGTCCAGCGGCGCAATGTCGAGGCCAACGAGCCGGACATCAAATCCCAGCAGGCCTTCATGACGGTCTACGAACGCCATCTGCACGGCGACCGCGACGACACTCCGGAAGAGTGGCGCAGCTACAAATAGCCGGCGTCCGATCATGGAACTGAACGACACGCAGCTGCTGCGCTACAGCCGGCACATCCTGCTGCCCGAAATCGGCGTGGACGGTCAGGCGCGCATTGGCGACGCGGCCGTGCTGATCGTCGGCGCCGGTGGTCTCGGCTGCCCTGCAGCGCTCTATCTGGGCGCGGCCGGCGTGGGCCGCCTGCTGCTGGCCGATGGCGATACGGTGGACCTGACCAACCTGCAGCGCCAGATCGGGCATGCCACCGCATCGATCGGCGCCAACAAGGCCGACTCCCTGGCGCGCAGCGTGCGCGCAGTCAACCCGGAAATCGACGTGCAGCCCCTGTGCGAGGCGCTGAGCGGAGTCGCCTTGCGGAATGCGGTGGCGGCGGTCGATCTGGTGATCGACGCCTCGGACAATTTCGCCACCCGACACGCGGTCAATCGTGCCTGCGTGGCGCTGAAAAAACCCCTGGTCTCCGGCGCGGCGATCGGCTTTTCAGGGCAGCTGGCCGTATTCGACGCGGGCAACGCCGCGAGCCCGTGCTACCACTGCCTGTTTCCCGACCAGACGGCCGAGCCCGAGGTGCGTTGCGCCGAGGCCGGCGTGATCGCACCGCTGGTCGGCATCATCGGCGCGATGCAGGCGCTGGAAGCGCTGAAGTATCTGGCTGGCGCGGGCGCCCCGCTGGTGGGCCGGCTGCTGTTATGGGATGGCCTGGCAGCCGAGACCCGCGTGATGCGGGTCCCGCGCGACCCGGATTGCCCGGTGTGCGCGGGGCGCGCTATGGAACCTTAGGCGGCGTGTACGTCGAGCAGGCGCGCCAGCAGCAGGTCGATGTCGCCCCCCGGGGCGCGGGTGAACCCGCTCTTGGCGAACTGGTGCCAGCGCCCCACCACCACGCACTGCAGCAGATTGGCCAGCGGCCCGCTGAGCGCCGCCTGCTTGTCGTCGCCGAGTCGCAGGCATTGCCGCAACTGTGCCTCGATGCGGTCGTGCAGCTGGTTGATGCGTTTTTGCAGGCGTTCGTTTTCGTGCACCAGCGCGTCGCCGATCAGCACCCGCGTCATGCCCGGATTCTTCGCCGCAAAATTCAGCAGCATGGCGACAATCGCCTCGACCTGCGCTGAAGGCGAGGCCGTGTCGGCAGTGATGCGCGCGATCAGCCCGAACAGCGTCTGCTCGATGAACTCGATCAGGCCTTCATACATCTGCGCCTTGCTGGAGAAATGCCGATACAGCGCCGCTTCCGACACGCCGATGCGCGCGGCCAGCGCGGCCGTGGTGATTTTCTCGGCCTGGGGTTCCTGCAGCATTGCAGCCAGCGTCTGCAGGATCTGCAAACGGCGCTCGCCCGGTTTTCTGGCTTCCCCTTCCATCAGTGCTCCCTTTGTTTTTATGGGTGATGATTATCGGCGATGTTTGGTGGGTCTGCACGGACTTGAACCGTGGACCAAGGGATTATGAGTCCCCTGCTCTAACCAGCTGAGCTACAGACCCGGAAACGTGATTCCATTTCAAAATCGACAACCTCTTTGTCGGCTTCGCCTTGCCGTGCTACTTGCACTGTCTGCGGCTCGCCTTCGCGATCTTGTCGATTTTGAAATGGAAAACCTGCCCCGCCTATGGCGGGGCAGGTCGCTTACAGTTCGCCGCTTCCAGTAAAGCTTTTCAGCTTTTCGGAACGGGTCGGGTGGCGCAACTTG